>NZ_JAPDCN010000009.1:33244-33539 GCF_027706185.1 Aeromonas sp. Y318-3 | reverse complement strand
TCCCAGGTCGTTTAGCTCAGCTGGGAGAGCACCTCCCTTACAAGGAGGGGGTCACTGGTTCGATCCCAGTAACGACCACCATATTCGCAAGCGATGCTGAGATATCAGCTGCGATTGCAGAGAAAGTCCCCATTCAGATGGGGATTTTTTTTGCCCGCAATTCAGTGCTTCAACTTCTTCTGTTGCCGTTGTGGCGAGCCGAACGCCACCTCTTATTGTGCCACACTGCCACACTGCCACACTGCCACACTGCCACACTGCCACACTGCCACACTGCCACACTGCCACACTGCCA
>NZ_JAPDCN010000009.1:0-33234 GCF_027706185.1 Aeromonas sp. Y318-3 | reverse complement strand
TGCCACACTGCCACACTGCCACACTGCCACACTGCCACACTGCCACACTGCCACACTGCCACACTGCCACACTGCCACACTGCCACTCTGCCACTCTGCCACTCTGCCACTCTGCCACTCTGCCACTCCGATCCTTCTTCATCCTGCTCTTCCGAGATTGCCCGACTGCACTCCTGTCCATCGTGATGCTGCTCATATGAATGCCTGTAATAAAGTGAACGCCACCAATAAAAAGGGCAGGTCAAGGCCTGCCCGCAAAGATGCGCAAGGTGCTACATGATCCCGCGGATCAAGATCCCGCTGATCAGCAGCGGCGCCACCACGCGCCAGCACCAGAGCAGCGCCAGACGCAGGGCGGGTGACAGGCCTACAGGGAGAATGGCATCACCCAATCGCCAGCCCAGCAGCAGGGTCAGTACCAGACCAAACAGCGGCATCATCAGGTTGGAGGTCAGATAGTCGAGCAGCTCGAAGATGGTCTTGCCAAACAGGGTCAGATCACTCCATGGGCCGAACGACAGGCTCACCGGAATGCCGGAGGCCATGATGAGCAGAGTCAGTACCCTGCAGGCGCCACGACGCGACCAACCCCACTCCTCGGTAGTGAAGCGCACCAGATGCTCAAGCATGGAGATGGAAGAGGATAGGGCTGCGACCAGCAGCAACAGGAAGAAGACCACACCTAATCCCTGACCGAACGGCAGATGACTGAACACGGCAGGCATGGTCATAAAGGTGAGCCCTGGGCCCGCGGTGGGATCGATGCCGGTGGAGGCCAGCGCCGGGAAGATCATCAAGCCCGCCAGCACCGAGATAAGGCTAGCCAGTGTGACCACCCAGACCCCGGAGCGCAGCACCCCTTCGCTATTGGGCAGGTAGGCGCCATAGGTCGTGTGTACCCCGAGCCCGATGGAGAGGGAGAAGAAGGCCAGTCCCAGCGCGTCCAGCACGCTCTGGCCGGTCAGCATGGAGAAGTCCGGCAGCAGCAGCTGGCGCACACCCGCCATGGAGCCCGGCATGGAGAGGCCAACCCCCACCAGCAACAACATCATGATGAAGAGCGCGGGCATCATCCAGCGCAGTGCCCGCTCCACCCCTTTCTGAATACCCCGCTGCACGAACCACCAGGTAAGTCCCGCGAAGATCAGATGGGTCAGCACCGGCCACCAGGGGTTGCTGACATAGCCGTTGAACAGGGCGGTGAGGGCGCTCCCCTCGCTCAGGTTGAGCTTGCCAGCCATCGCCAGCGCGGCGTAACCCACGGTCCAGCCACCGACCACGCTGTAGAAGCTGTAGATAAAGAAGCCGCAGGCGATCCCCATATACCCCATCCAGCGCCAGTTCAGCCCCACCAGTTTGCGAAAGGCGCCGAGCACCCCGCGCTGGCTATGGCTGCCGAGCAGAGTTTCGCCGACCTGTACCGCTACCCCCAGGGTGAAGCTGAACAGCAGAAACACCAGCAGAAAAGCGCCACCGCCATTGGTGGCGGTCACATAGGGAAACTTCCAGATGGCACCAAGGCCAATCGCTGTGCCTGCTGCGGCCAGCACATGACCGAGACGGGAAGACCACTGAACCTGGCTCATACAACCTCCGGGTAACACGACATCGAAGCAATACTCCTGAGTAGCAATAAACGACAGACCATAAAAAAGGCCGCCTGAGGCGACCTTTGCAATGAACATTCAGAAAAACTGTGCGTGCAAGGTCACCTCTCTTGCGAGCTAAAAAATCGACCAAACAGCACGGGGATGGCAGACATGAGGTGACAACCTGACTAATGAATGAGGAAACAGCCTAAACCATGGAAAGAATAATTGACACATAAAATCAAAAATTTTTTATGTGTGCCGCTGTCACCACTCTGGCTATACGTACAACTCAGTGGGGGAAAACCTCGCCGGGCCGTATCTTTTCTACCTTGTGGCTATTTACTGGGCGATAATCGACGTAGCTTCTTCTGGAACTAGTGACCGCTACATGGCGCTGACGGGAACAACGATGAGACAGGATGTCGTATGAGATGGATGGTGCTGCCCTGGTTACTGATCAGCCTGAGTGTGTCGGCGCAGCCCGCATTAACCCTGCTGAGTCACGACTTACCCCCCTTTACCGAATACCGCGACGGCAAGCTCGACGGATTTGCTATTCGCCTGATCGATGAGGTGCAGGAGGAGCTTGGCACCCGCTATCCGGTGCGGATTTACCCGCTCAAGCGGGCGCTGGCGCTGGCACGGGTCGAGCCCGGCTATGGATTGTTCGTGGTACAGCGGCTCCCGGAGCGGGAGTCCCATTTCAAATGGGTTGGCCCGCTCTTTATCAATCGGGTCTTTATCTATCAGGCGCCGGATAGTCGCCACCCGCTGACCTCGCTGGCACAGCTGCGAGATTTGCCCAGAGTGGGGGTCGTGCTGGGCAATGCCGATGATGTGCGGCTGACCCATGAGGGCTACACCAATCTGGTGCGCTACAAGACTGTCGGGGAGGCGATAGAGCGGCTGATGCTGGGCAAGATCGATGCCTTGCCGATGGCGGAGCTGGTGATGGAGGCCACCCTCGACAAGATGGGGTTATCCCGGCGCAGCATCGTCAGCAGTGGCGTGCTGCTCCATCAGGCCGGTCTCTATATCGTCTTCTCCAAGGGAACGGATGATGCCGAGATCACCCGCTGGCAGCATGCCCTGGAGGCCGTCAGAGCCGCACAGGGGCGGGCCGATGAGCCCGCCCGCGAAGAGTAACCGTCACACCAGACCGCGAATCAAGATCCCGCCGATCAGCAAGGGGGCAATCCAGCGCCAGCAGTTCATCAGCAGGTGATGCCAGTGGCTGGCAATCCCCTGCGGCAGCGCCTTGCGTCCCAGCTTCCAGCCCAGCAGCAGCGTCAGCATCAGGCCGAACAGCGGCATCATCAGGTTGGAGGTGACAAAGTCCAGCAGCTCGAAAATGGTTTTGCCAAACAGGGTGGCGTGTTGCAGCGAACCAAACGACAGGCTGACCGGAACACCGCTAACCATGACGAATCCAGTGATGGCGCTGCAGGCCGTGCGGCGTGACCAGCCCCAGGTCTCGCACAGGAAGCACTGCAAATGCTCCAGCAGGGAGATGGCCGAGGAGAGCGCCGCAAAAACCAGCAGGGCGAAGAAGATCACCTCAAGCACCTGACCGAAGGGCAGCAGCTGAAATACCGCCGGCATGGTCATAAAGGTGAGACCGGGGCCGGAGGCCGGGTCGATACCGGTCGAGGCCAGCACCGGGAAGATCATCAGCCCCGCCAGTACTGCCACCATGCTGGCCAGCAGCACCACCCAGAGGCTGGAGCGACCAACCCCTTCGCTGGTCGGCAGATAGGCGCCGTAGGTGGTGTGAATGCCCAGACCGATGGAGAGGGAGAAGAAGGCCAGCCCCATGGCATCGAGCACGCCGGACATCCCCAGCTTGCTGAAGTCGGGCATCAGGAAGTGACGTACCCCCGCCATCGCATTGGGCAGGGTAAGGCCAAAGGCGACCAGCATCAGGATCATCAGGAACAGGGCCGGCATCATCCAGCGCAGGGTGCGCTCCACCCCTTTCTGAATGCCGCCTTGCACCACCATCCAGGTGAGGGCGGCAAACAGCAGATGGGTGAGAATGGGCCAGACGTCGCCGCTGACATAGTCATTGAAGCGGGCGGTGAGGGCCGCCGCATCCCCATGGTTGAGCTGGCCTGAGATGGCCATGCCGGTATAACCCAGGGTCCACCCGCCCACCACGCTGTAGAAGCAGTAGATGAGCAGGGTAGAGATCACCCCCATTACCCCAACCCAGCGCCACTGTTTGCCGAGCAGATCGGAGAAGGCACCCACTACCCCGCGGCGACTCATGCTGCCGAGCAGGGTCTCCCCCATCAGTACCGCCACCCCCAGGGTGAAGCTGAACAGCAGAAAGACCAGCAGGAAGGCGCCGCCGCCGTTGACTGCGGTGACATAGGGGAATTTCCAGATTGCGCCGATACCGACCGCGGAACCCGCTGCGGCGAGGATGTAGCCGAGTCGGGATGACCATTGGGACTGCTTCATAAGAACTCCAATCGAGCGCCCCTTGGCAGGGGCAGAATGGCGCTCATGTTACGGAGGTCACGGCGCAATCACTACGACGGTTATCAGGTGTAAATGCGATTTATTGGCACGATTGGCTAATTTAATTCTGTTTTTTGGCCAATCCTGCCACCAAATAAAAACCGGAGCGAGATTGCTCCGGTTTGGTCTCTGACAACTGCTCGTCGGTGGACTAGATCACCCCGAGCTCGCGCAGCCGCTCCATCAGGTAGCTGTGGGCGGTATGACGCTCGGAGAGCACCACATCCGGGCGCGGGTGGAGGAACAGCGGCAGGGAGATACGCGACTTGGCGGCACTGCCACCGGTCGGGTTGATGACGCGGTGAGTGGTGGAGGGGTAGTAGCCGCGAGAGGCCTCCTGCAGCATGTCGCCGATATTGATGATGAGGGTGCCAAAGTCACACGGCACGTCCATCCACTCGCCGTCGGAGCCCTTCACCTGCAGCCCCGGCTCGTTGGCGGCGGGCAGAATGGTAAGCAGGTTGATATCTTCGTGGGCGGCGGCGCGGATGGCGCCCGGCTCCTCGGTGCCATCGAACGGCGGATAGTGCAGCACCCGCAGCAGGGTCTTCTGGCTCTCTTCGATCATCGAGGAGAGGGGGCAGCTGTAGTGAGCGGCGATATCGGCCGGGGTGTACTGCTCGACCCAGCCCAGCAGCTCGGCGGCCAGACCGTTGGCGAGGCGGTAGTACTCCATCGCCTGCTCCTTCAGCTCTTCCGGCATCTGGCCCCAGGGGTAGATGTGGAAGTACTCCTTGATGTCTTTCTGGCTATGGCCCTTGGCCACCTCGGAGACCGACGGCGGGAAGTAGCCATCTTGAGTCTCGCGGTTGAACAGAAAATCCTGCTTCTGCTCGCTCATGAAGAAGCGATACCAGTTGTCGTAGATGGACTGCACCAGCTCTTTCGGAATGGGGTGGTTGGTCAGCACGCCAAAGCCGGTGGTTCGCAGGGATTCGGTGAAGCGTTGGGCCGCATCGGGTGAGCGGTAATCGACGGTCAGGACTTTCATTGTTTTTGTTGCGCGCCAGTTAAAAGATGGCGCAGTTTACCTTGCGCCTGATAACAAGGAAAGCGGGTTGGCCGCCCCGTCTGGCACGGCGTTGAATAGTGACAAAAACATCAAATAAACCGCGCCAGACCGCACGGGAGCGCATCCCTTGTTATGGCCTTTTATCCTCTCTAGAATGCCGCTCACTATCTTTTCCGGAGTCTGTTCATGTCCCCCAAAATCCTGTTGCTGACCCTGCCGGTATTGCTGGCGGGATGCAGTGCCCTGTCAGAAGATGAGTGCCGCACCATGAGTTGGTACAACCTGGGTTATCAGGATGGATCGGAAGGCAAAACCCGTCAGGCGACCCGCGACTACGTTTCGTCTTGCAGCGAATATGGCCTCCGGGTGGATGAGGCCGAGTGGAAACGGGGCTACGACAAGGGGCTGGAGCTCTATTGCATTCCCGAGCTGGCTTACAGCAAGGGAAAGGAGGGGCAGGCCTATCTGGGGGTATGCCCCAATGACGCCAGCTTCCTCAAGCAGTATCAGCGTGGCTACGAAGAGTACAAACTGGCTGCTCGCATGCGGGAGATCAGCGACGAGCTGGAGCGTACCGAGCTGGATATCGATACGCTGGAGCGCAGCATCCGCAACGAAACCAACACGGAACAGCGCGACTACTACCGCGCCAAGCGCGATCGGGCCATTCGCCACTACGAATCCCTGCGCCGGGAGTACAACCGTCTGCGTTATCCGGATCGGGTGATCCAGTTCTCCTTCGGCGGTTAATCCCTCTCTTCATGGCCAGCCCGCGTGCTGGCCATGTTGCATCTTGTCAGCTCAGGGCAGAACCCAGCGCTGCAGCGCTAGTGCGATACCATCTTCGTTGTGGTCGGCCGTGACCCGATGGGCATGGCTCTGGATCTGCGGGGCCGCATTGCCCATGGCCACCGCCAGTCCCACCTGCTCGAACATGCTGATGTCGTTGTTGTTGTCCCCAAACGCTACCACCTGATCCATCGCAATTCCTTCGCAGGCAGCCCACTGGGCCAGCCGGTTGCCCTTGCTGCAACCGGGCTGTACCAGCTCTACCGCATAGGGGGCCGCCCAGTCGCGGGTAAAGGGCATCTGCTCGACCACCTCGCCCATAAAGGTGTGCAGGCGTGCCGGATCCTGATTGAACAGCTCCAGCTTCCAGACCGGGTTGTCGAGCCAGCCTGCCAGCTCCTCGACCGGGTGGAGGGCGATCTTGAGGTGGTCCGGCTGATTGGCCGACCAGTGGCGGATGCGGGTGACATGCTCTTCGCAGCCGATGTAGCCGATCCCCTCGCTCAGGTGGAACAGGGCGCCCATCTGCTGTGCTTCGACCGCGGCCAGCAGCTCGGTAAGCGGGGCGGCCGCCAGCGGGTCGCCGCTGAGGATCCCGTTTTGCACCGGATCATAGAGATAGGCGCCGTTGCTGCAGATGAGGGGGGTATCGAGTGCCAGCTCGTGGTGGAAGGGACGCGCCGTCATGTAGTGGCGCCCCGTGACCAGCAGCACCTTGATGCCGTGGGCGCGGGCTTGCGCCAGTGCTGCCCGGGTGGCCGACGAGATCTTGTGATCCCGGGTCAGCAGGGTGCCATCCATATCGAGCGCGATGGCCTTGTACTCACTCATAGCTCCTCCAGCATCGAACAAATCCGCAAAGAGCCTTACCGTCCCAGACCCGGCGCCCCGATGCAAGTCTTGCCCGCGGCCGAAGCGCCGAACTGTGATCCCTTCGTGGCTCAGGTGCAGCTGGCCAGCTGTTGACGACGGTCGGCACGGCGGCGCAGCAGATAGAAACCGGCGGCACTGGCAAGGGAGCAGAGGGTGGCGAGATAGAAGGGCCACTCGGTACCGGCCAGCAGCACCAGACTGCCGAGCAGCACCGCCAGGATCTCGCTGCCCACGGCGAGGGCGCGGTAGAGCCCCATCGCCTGCCCCTGCTGCTCCGGGTGACTGCGGTTGGAGATCGCCACCGAAGTGGCCAGTTCCCCAGGCTCATGCCGATGCCAGCCGGAACGAAGGTGAGTGCCAGCCCCCACCAGTGCACGGGCAGGATAAAGAGCAGCATGCCGCTCGCCATCACCAGATGGCCGACAATCCCGAGGGAGCTGCCGCGCCAGTGGCGGGCGATGCGGGAGCCGAGCCAGGAGCCCGCCATCATGGGCAGACTCACCAGCACCGCCGCCTGCGCCAGCTGGGCCGGATCCCAGGACAGCCGCTCCACCAGCCAGATATTGAAGTAGGTGAAATAGAGCTGCACCGCACCATAGCTGATCAGGGTAAGTGCGAAGTAGGGCAGCAGGGCCGGTTGCAGCAGCAACTGGCGGCTGGAGAGGGTCGCTGTCTGACGGGTGGCCGCCACCGGCGGACGATAGGGGATCAGCCAGTAGACCAGCAGCAGGTTGAGCAGGGTCATTCCTACCGCCAGCCAGGCGGCCAGACTGTAATCCCCCGAGATCACCGCGGCGTAGCCCCCGATCATCGGCCCCACGACCCAGCCCAGATTCATGCCGATGTTGATCCAGGCGAAGCTGCGGGCCTTGTGCTCCTTGCCGGCGAGATCCGCTGCCATCGCCTGCACTATGGCGATGTTGCCGTTGCATAGCCCCTCTACAATCCGGCTGAGCAGCAGCAGGGGGAGGGAGCGCCAGGCGATACCGAGTGCCATCAGGGCATAGCCTGCCAGTACCCCCGCCAGCGAGAGCAACAGCAGTGGCTTGCGGCCATAGCGGTCGGAGAGGCGACCGAGCCAGGGACTGCCCACCAGCTGGAACAGGGGATAGAGCCCCATGATGACCCCCAGCCAAACCTTGCGGCTCCAGTCGGAGGCATCCGGCGTCAGCATGCCGTGGGCCGGATCCAGCAGCAAAGGTGCCAACACCGGGGAGGGGAGACTGAAACCTGCAACTGCCAGCGTGACCGTCATGATCAGCACCCAGAGGGGATTTTTGTGCCCGTGTTTCTCCATGTTGCACCCATTAAATAAAGTTATTGGTTTATTTATGCTGATTCATAGACGGGATTAAGTAAAGTGAATTGTTGATTTAATAAAGAGCGCTCCCCATAATGAGATCATGAACGCAAGCACCGACAAGATCCTGTTTCTGCTCAAGAGCCATGGCCCGCAGAGCGCCGCCGCGCTGGGGGAGCAGTTGCAGATGACCTCCATGGGCGCCCGCCAGCACCTGCTCACGCTGGAGCAGGAGGGGTGGGTCACATTCAGCGACGAGGCGCGCGGGCGCGGTCGTCCCGTGCGGCTGTGGCAGCTCACCGAGCAGGCCTGGCAGCGCTTCCCCGATAGCCATAGCGACCTGACCGTGCAACTGATCGACAACGTGCGCGAGCTGTTTGGCGAGGAGGGGATGGAGCGGCTGATCCAGCAGCGGGAGCAGCAAATGCTTGCTCGCTATCAGGAGGCGCTGGGGTCCCATGGTCTATCTGGCCGGCTGGCGGCGCTCAAGGAGCTGCGTACTCGCGAGGGCTACATGGCGGAGATCCTCCGCGAAGAGGATGGTAGCTGGCTGCTGTGGGAGAGCCACTGCCCCATCTGTGCGGCAGCGCGTACCTGCCGCGGTTTCTGTCGCAGCGAGCTGGCGCTGTTTCGCCAGCTGCTGGCGCCGGCGACGGTGGAGCGGGAGCAATATCTGCTGGAGGGGGCGCATCGCTGCCTCTATCGCATCACGCCGCCCGCGCTCTGATTTCATCAAACGCCCAAAAACAACAAAGCAGGCGCCGGGATGCCTGCTTTGTTGCCTTCGGGGAGGGGGTTCTCTCGTTCCAGCCCGTCGTTTCCCGATAAGGTAAGACGGCTGATGGGGCTCTTGACCCGGTAAGGTCCTTCACCGCAGAGACCCGGTCAGGTATCTGCTTTGCCACCGGAAGATGTAACCATAGTATCCCTCCCATGCCGGTGAGTGGTTGCAAAGTAACCACTTATTTCGGTTGTTTTTGCAATAGTTCACCCTTAATCTAGGAAAAGTGGATTAGTCATTGCAACGAGGAAGGGTAAATGCTGAAACTTGATCGCATAGACAGACATATTCTCGAGCTGATGCAGGAGAATGGCCGCATCAGCAATCTGGAACTGGCCGAGCTGGTCGGGCTCTCGCCGTCCCCCTGCTCCCGCCGGGTCAAGGCGCTGGAGGATGCCGGTCTCATCGACACCCACGTTACTCTGCTCAACGCCCGCCAGCTTGGCCTCACCCTCACCGCCTACATTCATATATCCATGGACAGACACACGCCCGAGCGGTTCGAAAACTTCGATCGCGCCATCAGCGAGCTGCCCGAAGTGCTGGGGTGTGACCTCATCACCGGCAATGATGCCGATTACCAGCTCAAGGTGGTGGTGCGCGACATGGAGCACTATCAGCACTTCCTGCTGGACAAGCTGACCCATATTCCGGGGGTGACCGGGGTGCGCTCCAGCTTCGTGCTGCGCCGCATCAAGCACAAGACGGCGCTGCCGCTCAACCATCTGGGGTGAGCCCGCGCAAACCGCTCATAGAAACAGAAAGAGGAGGCCAGTGGCCTCCTCTTTTGCTATTCGCTCTTGGTTATTCGGTTGTGGTTATCGGTTCTGGATTAGCTGTCGCGGTGACGGGGCGACTGCCGCTGTCAGACGCTGACCTGGCTGATGTCTTCCACCTGTAGCAGCCAGCCGCTCTGCTCCTGCTGCGGTTCGCCGCTGACCCGCAGCCGCTCGCCGGTCGGCACCCACTGCCCCTCGGGCAGGGAGACCAGCAGGCTCTCGCTGCCGTTGTCGAACAGCCAGCGATCTTCGCCAAGCGATTCAATCAGATAACCTTCCATCTCCACTCTGGACTCGGCTTGCCAGGATGGCGCAACGGAATCACGGCTCTCGATGAAATCCCCCTGAACACCAAAACTGGCTAGCCCCCACAGAATGGAGAGCCCGACGATGGATGTTTGCATCTTGTCTCTCCTCTTTTGGAACTGTAGGGCCAGTATGGGAACAGAAAACTGAGCGCACCATGAACAAGGTGGCAAAGTGCTGGCGAGATCGCGAAAAAATCCGACCAATTGGCCGGCAGTGTCATTTTATGGTGTCTGGATCACACTATTTGGCGGCTTCTTCTGCCATCCGTTCAGCTCTTGGCTTATTCGTCCACATGGCTACCCCGCGATGATCCCCACAGATCCCCTCTGCCACCACGGCGCGAACCCGGGTGCCATCTTTGCAAATGGCCTGCCAGGCGTCGGCATCATCGATGGCGAGCGAGCTGGGGGGCGGCGTGGTTTGGCAAGCCGTGAGCAGCAGGGCGCACAGGGGGAGCAATTTTTTCATGGCGAACTCCTCGAGGTAATGGGGGACTGAGAGGATTGGGATGACCTCTCCATCTGGGCTTCACTCCCCAGCATCAGTGATAACCGGTTAAGGGGCAAGGGGAGGAGCCACCGACAGGCGCAGGTGCCGTGCAGCCGGGGCTTGCCCTGTGCCCTCCTTGGGCCTAAGGTGGGGCCGTTTTACTGCCTTATTGAAGGAGCGTTTTCATGTCCACTCTCTATCCCCGCGTCGGGGTCGGCGTCATTCTGACCAACGCCCAAGGCCAGGTGCTGCTTGGCAAGCGCAAAGGGAGCCATGCCCCCTACTGGTCGATCCCGGGTGGTCATCTGGAGTTGGGGGAGAGCTTCGAGTCGGCGGCGATCCGCGAGGTGGCCGAGGAGACGGGACTTGAGATCCAGGGGCCCGAGGTGGTGGCGGTGACCAACAATCTGGAGACATGGCGCGAGAGCGGGCTGCACTATATCTCGGTGACGCTGCACGCCCGAGCCGATGGTGAGCCGCAACTGCTGGAGCCGGAGAAGTGCGAAGGCTGGGTCTGGTGCGATCCGCGCGCGTTGCCCGAGCCCCATTTCGACGCCAGCCGTCAGTCCATCGCCTGCTGGCTGGCGGGGCGCTGCTATCTGCCGGGTGATATGCCCATGGTGTCGGCCGAATCAGCCTGATTGTCATAAAACGATCATCGCGCTGTCATAATATCCCCTCTCCAACGGGAGAAGAGGGATGAGGGAGAAGAGCGTGGGACAGGTATTTATTCAGTTTTTATGGCTGGGATGCATCAGCTTTGGTGGTCCGGCCGCTCATATCGGCTATTTCCAGCGCATCTTCGTCCAGCGGCTTGGCTGGCTGACACAGGCCGAATTTGCCCGCTTGCTGGCGCTGTGCCAGCTGCTGCCGGGGCCTGCCTCCAGTCAGCTTGGTTTCGCCATCGGTCGTCATCGCGCCGGTCTGGGCGGGGCGCTCTCAGCTTTTCTTGGCTTCACGCTGCCCTCATTTCTGCTGCTACTGGCGGCCGCGATCGGCATCGGCCAGCTGGGCAGCAATTTGTGGCTCGATGCGGCGCTGCATGGCCTCAAGCTGCTGGCGCTCATCGTGGTGGCCGATGCGGTGCTCACCATGAGTCGTCAGTTCTGTGCCACGGGAATGACCCAAGGGATCATGGTGGTGACCGCTGCCGCACTCTGGTGGCAGCCCGGTCTGCTGACTCAACTGTTGATGCTGGCGGGAGCGGCGCTGATCTGCGCCCGCAGCCAGCGCGAGGCGGGTAGTCGCCCTGCCACCGCCGAGCTGCCTTCTGCCGCCAGCAGTCAGCCTCATTGGCCTACCCTGCTGATGTTTGGCATCCTTTTTATCGGTCTGCCGCTGCTCGGTAGCCCGCTTGGCCAGCTGGTTGCCGACTTCTATCGCGCCGGTAGTCTGGTGTTTGGCGGTGGGCATGTGGTGTTGCCGCTACTGCAAGAGAGCGTGGGACACACTCTCAACGAGCAGCAGTTTCTGACCGGTTACAGCCTGGCCCAGTTGGTGCCGGGCCCCATGTTTACCCTTGCCACCTATCTTGGCGCACAGTTGCAGCCCGAGATGCCGATGATCGGGGCCCTGTTGGCGACCCTGGCGCTCTTTGCACCCGGCTTTCTGCTGCTCTGGGCGGTGGGCACCTGCTGGCAACAGTGGCTGGCCCGGCCCCGTCTGGCGGGGGCCGTCACCGGCATCAATGCTGCCGTAGTGGGCTTGTTGCTGGCGGCCCTCTATCAGCCGGTGTGGCAGAGCGCGGTGCTGGCGCCGACCGATCTGGCGCTGGCCGCCATCGGCTTTTATCTGCTGCGGGTGGTGAAGCTGCCGATACCGGCCATCGCGGCCCTGTTGGTGATGGCTGCTATCCTGCTGGCGTGAATGCGGTGAAATCCCGATAAAAAACGGCGCCTCCGTGATGGAGGCGCCGTTTTTATTGCAATGGGTCAGCTGCTTAAGCGTCGGGATCGAAATCCAGACTCAGGCTGTTGACGCAGTAGCGCTGGCCGGTTTCGGTCGGTCCGTCGGGGAAGACGTGACCGAGGTGAGAGCCGCACTGGCGGCAGGTGATCTCCACTCGCTTCATGCCGTGGCTGTTGTCCTCGGTGTACTCCACCGTCCCCTCGATGGCCTTGTCGAACGAGGGCCAGCCGCAGCCGGAATCAAACTTGGCTCCTGAGTGAAACAGCACGCTCTTGCAGCAGACACAGAGGTAGTCGCCGCTCTTGCGATTGTGGAGCAGGGCGCCGCTGTAGGGGCGCTCGGTGCCCTTCTCCCAGCAGACGTGAAACTGCTCGGCGGTCAGTTTGCTGCGCCACTGTTCCGGATTGTTACTGCTCATACCGACTCCTTGCCATCCATACCGGAGCCCAGCATAGCGGCTCCGTAAAGCTGACTCCAGCATGCCTCTTATGCTTTGCCTGTATCTGTGATCGAGGTGGCAACCATCTCCTCACCGGATGCAGGGAGAATTTCCTGCTGCGGTGGCTGGGCATCCTCCGCCGTGCTGGCCAGCGCCACCCGCTCCAGCAGTTTGAGGGAGTGGGCCCGGCCGACTGCCACCTGCCGTTTGATGTCATCCGGCAGGAAGGGGAGGCCATCGTTGGTGGCGGTGTCGATGGTCTGGATCCACTCCAGCCCTTCCCCCGGCGGTGGCAGGCGGAACTGGATGTCGTAATCGCTGGCGTTGAACAGCACGTACCAGCGCTCGCCGACACAGTTGATCATGCCGATATCCATGGCGAACGCCTGCCCCATGGGGGCGTGCCAATCCTGATCGGTGAGCTGGTGGCCGTCCGGGTGATACCAGTTGACCTGATGGCAGCTGGACGGGGTGCCATTCCAGCTGTCGTCGCTCAGTTGCAGGTTGGAGAAGACGCAGGACTCCGCCCGCAGCGCCATCATCTGCTGGGTGAAGGCGAACAGCCGCTCATCCTCCGGTCGCCATTGCCAGTTGACCCAGCTGATCTGGTTGTCCTGACAGTAGGCGTTGTTGTTGCCAAGCTGGCTGCGGCCCATCTCGTCGCCGGCGAGGAAGTGGGGAGTGCCTTGGGAGAGCAGCAGGGTGGCAATCAGATTGCGCTTCTGCTGCTGGCGCAAGCTGTTGACCCGCGGATCCAGGGTCGGCCCCTCTACCCCGTGGTTATAGGAGAGGTTGTTGCCGTGGCCATCCCGATTGTCTTCACCGTTGGCCTGATTGTGGCGCTGGTTGTAGGAGACCAGATCCTCCAGGGTGAAACCGTCGTGATAGCAGAGGTAGTTGACGCTGGTGTGGGGGGAGCGCCAGTTCTTCGGGAAGATATCCCGCGAACCCACCAGACGGGTGGCGAAGTCCCCCATTTTGCCCGCATCACCGCGCCAGAAGGCGCGCACCGTGTCGCGGTAGCGGTCATTTATCTCCTGCCACTGGCTCGGGAACTGACCCAGCCGGTAGCCGAAGGGGCCGATATCCCAGGGTTCGGCGATGAGCTTGACCTGTGACAGCACTGGGTCGGCCATCACGGCCTTGAAGAAGGCGCCCATGGGCTCGAACTCCCCCGCTTCCCGCGCCAGCGTCACCGCCAGATCGAAACGGAAGCCATCCACCTGCATCTCGGTGACCCAGTAGCGCAAGGCATCGAGCACCAGCCGCAGGGTGTTGGGGTGATCCAGATTGACGCTGTTGCCACAGCCGGTCACGTTGGCGTGACGGGTGTAGTCCGGGCCGTGGGGGCCCGCTTCGAAGGCGTAGTAACCGGCGTTGTCAAAGCCCTTGAACGAGAGGGTAGGGCCGTCGAAGCCCGAGGCGGCAGTGTGGTTGTAGACCACATCCAGGATCACCTCGAGCCCGGCCCGGTGCAGCTCGCGCACCATGGTCTTGAACTCGGTCACCGCCTCGTCTGCCCTGGTGCTGTAACGCGGCTCCGGGGCGAAGAAGGCGATGGGGTTGTAGCCCCAGTAGTTGGTGAGTCCCAGCTGCTCCAGTCGCGGTTCCGACATGAAGGCGGCCACCGGCATCAGCTGCACCGAGGTGATGCCGAGGCTCTTCATATGCTCGATAACCAGCGGATGACTGATGCCAAGGTAGGTGCCCTGCAGCGCTTTGGGGATCCCCGGGTGCTGCTTGGTAAAGCCCTTGACGTGGGTCTCGTAGATAATGGTGCGGGCCGGGCTGATCCCGGGTTTGCCAACCCCTTGCCAGTCAAAACGGTCATCCACTACCACCGACTTGGCAATCATCCCGGCACTGTCCCCCTGATAGAGGGCTTCATCCCAATAGGTGGGACGGCTGAGCGCCCTGGCGTAGGGGTCAATCAGCAGTTTTTGCGGATCGAACAGCATCCCCTCCTGCGGGGTGCCATAGACCCGATAGCCGTAGCGCTGACCGGCCTTTACACCGCGCACGTAGCCAAAGCGATACTGGCCACGGCGGCCGGGCAACTCCAGCCGCATCAGCTCCTGCTCCTGCTCGTCGTACAGGCAGATCTCCACCTTGTCCGACTGGGGGGCCCAGACGCAGAAGTGGCAACCGTTCTCGTCAAGGCGGGCCCCCAGCGGGTGGCCCACCCCTTTTTCCATTACAAGCATCAAGACTCCTGTTTGATAAACAAGGTCGCCAGCGGCGGCAGATCCAGCACTATGCTGTGTGCCATCCCCTGCCAGGGGGTCGGTTCGGCAGCGAACACCAGACCTACATCATAGTTACTACCCCAGTAATACTCGCTGTCGGTGTTGAGCACCACCCGATAGTGGCCCGCAGCTGGGACGCCGATCCGATATTCGAGACGGGGCACCGGGGTGAAGTTGCAAGCCACCACAATAGCCTGCTTGCCCTCTTTGTCCGCCCGCAGCCAGGCAAAGATGCTGTTGTCGGCATCGTTGTGATCCAGCCAGCGGAAGCCGGTCTGCTCATAATCGGCCTGATACAAGGCAGGCTCATGACGGTAGAGGTGGTTGAGATCGTGGATCAGCCGTTGCTGACCGGCATGCTTGGGATATTGCAGCAGATGCCACGGCAGCTGGGCATCGTGGTTCCACTCGTTGCTCTGGGCGATCTCGGTGCCCATGAAATTGAGCTTCTTGCCCGGATGGGCGTACATGAAGCCCATGTAGGCCCGCAGGTTGGCGGCTTGCTGCCACTCGTCGCCCGGCATCTTGTAGAGCATGGAGTGCTTGCCGTGCACCACCTCGTCGTGGGAGAGCGACAGGATGAAGTTCTCGTCATAGTGGTAAACCATGGAGAAGGTCATGTCGTTGTGGTGGTAGCGACGGTGGATCGGCTCTTTCTGCATATAGGTGAGGGTGTCGTGCATCCAGCCCATATTCCACTTGAAGCCAAAGCCGAGGCCGCCGAGGAAGGTGGGGCGGGAGACACCGGCAAAGGCGGTGGACTCTTCGGCTATGGTCATGGCGTGGGGATACTTGCCGTAGACCTCCTCGTTGGTCCACTTCAAGAGGCTTATCGCCTCGTAGTTGTGGTTGCCGCCATCGACGTTCGGTACCCACTCACCGGCGTTGCGGGAGTAATCGAGATAGAGCATGGAGGCAACCGCATCCACCCGCAGGCCGTCGATGTGGAACTTGTCGAGCCAGAACAGGGCGCTCGCCACCAGGAACTGGCGCACTGTGTCGCGGCCGAAGTCGTAGATGTAGGAGTTCCAGTCCGGGTGCCAGCCACGGCGCGGATCCTCGTACTCGTAGAGCGGGGTGCCATCGAAACGGGCCAGGCCGTGGGCATCGGACGGGAAGTGGGCGGGTACCCAGTCCAGAATGATGCCGATGCCGGCCTGGTGGCACTGGTCGACGAAGTATTTGAAATCATCGGCGGTGCCGTAGCGGCTGGTGGGGGAGAACATGCCCACCGGCTGGTAGCCCCAGGAGCCGCTGAAGGGGTGCTCGGAGACAGGCAGCAGCTCGATGTGGGTGTACTCCATCTCCTTGACGTAGGCGACCAGCTCCACTGCCAGCTCGCGCCAGCTCAGGCTGTCGCCGTTGGGGTGGCGTTTCCAGGAGCCGACATGCAGCTCATAGATGGAGAGCGGCTGCTCGCGTTTGTCGTTGTGCTGGCTGGCAATCCACTCGGCATCCTGCCACTGGTAATGGGCGTGGTCATAGACCACGGAAGCGAACGACGGATACTGCTCGCAGTAAAAGCCGACCGGATCGCTCTTGTGGGGCAGCCGGTTGCCCATGGGGTCCTTGAGCTCGAACTTGTAGCGATCCCCGGCCTTGAGGCCCGGCACAAACAGCACCCAGTGACCACAGAGGCTGCGCTGCATCGGATGGCGGCGGCCATCCCAGAAGTTGAAATCGCCGATGAGGCTCACGGCGGTGGCGCTCGGCGCATAGACCGCAAAACGCACCCCTTCCACCTGCTGGCCAAGATGCTCCACGGTGCGCAGCTGGGCGCCAAGGGTGTGGTAGAGGTTTTCCGGCTGGGCTGTCAGTTCGGCCAGGCCTGCCCAGGCGGCATCCTGAAACTGATAGGGGTCGATGACCTCGGTGGTGGCATCTTGGTAGCTGGCGATCAGCTGATAGGGGAAGGAGTTTTTGCGGCGGGTGAAAACAGTTTCAAAAAGACCCGATTCATCGGTGGGCGCCAGGGTGGCAACGACTTTGCCCGACTTGAGATCCTTGACGCGAACTTCGAGGGCATCAGGCAACCAGGCGGTCAGTTTGAGGCCGGGCCCATCCGGATTGGCCTGCAGGCCTAAGTGAGAGAAGGGATCGGAACAGCGGGCAGCAACCAAACGTTCAACGAGCATCGAGATTTCCTTTCATGACAGAGCATCCACTCCGGCCGAAACCGGAGTGGATTTAGGTGAGAACGCTGTGAGAGACAGCGTCTCAACGACTGGCCTCATCACGGGCTTGGCTCATCTTGCCAGCCAGTGCCTTGAGTGCCTCATTGGCAAAAATATCTTCCAGATCTGCGGAGAGCTTGCGGCGCCAGTTGGGGTATTCGTAACTGGTGCCCGGTACGTTGACCGGCTTGTCCATCTCCAGCCAGTCTTCCAGCTGGGTACTGAACAGGGCGCAGCTGCCGCGGGACATGTGGATCTGCAGACCGTGGTTGAGTTCGGTGTTCATGCCGACCCAGTTCACGTCATGACTGATGTTGTCAGAGATGACATTGTGGGCATGCAGGCTGTCGAGGATCCGCTGTTTGGCCTGGTGACGATCAGCATACAGAGTCTTCAAAACATCTTCATCCGGATACAAACCCAGTTGACGGCCGAGCGCCAGATCATCGCAGTGCCAGAAGCCCTTGAGGGTTGGCATGTCGTGAGTGGTCAGGGCCGACATCGCCTGCTCGGTGTAGTGCGCCGGGGAGATAAAGCCGCCATCTTCCTTGGAGCGCTCGAAGAAGAACACCTTGTAGGAGTGAACGCCGTTCTCTTTCAGGGTCACGTCGATCCCCTCCGGCACGGTGCCCAGATCCTCGCCGATCAGCAGGCACTGATTACGGTGGGATTCGAGGGCCAGAATGCCCAGCAGATCGTTGACCGGATAGTAGATGTAGGCGCCCTTGGCGGCGGACGCTCCGGGCGGTACCCACCACAGGCGCAGCAAGGCCATCACGTGGTCGATACGCAGTGCGCCGCAGGAGCGCATGTTGGCACGGAACAAGTCCACCATCGGCTGGTAGGCCGCTTCAAACAGCTTGTTCGGGTTCATCGGGGGCAGGCCCCAGTTCTGACCAAGCGGGCCGAGGATATCGGGCGGCGCACCGACCGAGGCTTTCGGGCAGTAGAGATCCTGGTTGGCCCAGATCTCGGTGGAGCCTTCGGAGACGCCCACCGCCAGATCCCGGTAGATCCCCATCACCATGCCGGCAGCCTTGGCACGGGCATCGGCTTGCGCCAGCTGCTCGTCGGCCAGGAACTGCAGATAGAGGTAGAAGTTGACATCTTGCGGGTGCGCGGCCATCCAGGCGGCAACGGCAGGATTGTGGTAATCGCGCAGCTCCTGCGGCCATACCGGCCAGCCCCAGGCATTTTCGCCTTTGGCATAGAAGTGGGCCTGCAGGGCATCAAATGCTGCCTGCTGTTGCAGGCTGTCGCCACCGGCGGCCACGAAGGCATCAAAGGCGGCCTGACGCTCGGCGCTCAGGGTGGCTTCATCGAACACCTGACGCAGCATGCCGAGTTTGGTCTGGATCACGCCGGTGTAATCGACGTTCTCTTTGGCGCGCAGATCGGCCAGATGTTGCTGGAAGGCAGGACTTGCCACTTCCGCCTTCAGGCGATCGCTCTGCTGGAATTCGGGCACCGCTTCCACATTGATATAGGCCACGTTGAGCCAGCGACGGGAAGAGGGGCTGTAGGGACTGGCGCTCTCCGGATTGGCCGGATAGAGGGCGTGGATAGGGTTGAGACCGACGAAGTGGGCACCCCAGGCGGCCGCTTTCTCGACCAGCTGGCCCAGATCGCTGAAATCACCGATACCCCAGTTGTGGCGGCTGCGCAGGCAGTAGAGCTGCACGCTCGGGCCCCATACCTTGCGGCCATCGGCAATCGGCGCCTGTTTGTAGCAGGCCTTGGGGGCGACAATGAGGCGCATGGTGGCCAGCGGTTCGTCATTGCCCTCTTCCAGCAACACCAGCTGGTGATAACCCAGCTCCGGGGCCATATCCAGAGTGACACGATAGGCCTGGCACTCCATCTCTTCAAATTCGGCCACGCCGACCAGCTCACCCTCGATGGGGGTGAATTGACCGGACAGCACTGCACCCTGCTCCTGCTGGAGCTGCCAGGTGAGGGCGTCGTTGACGAATTCGATGGGGAGGCGAACCTCAAGGGTAACGGCGTCGCCGGTGCGAACCACCATCACAGGATCCAGCGCCCGCAGCCAGTGCTGGCGATGCTCCTCTTCCAGCTGCTGCACCAGTGCGGCCTCGTCATCGACGCGGTAGCCCATGGCGCCCAGCATGGCGGCCTTGCTCTCTTCGGATACCTGGGCCGGGTGGCCCCAGGCATCGACATACTCGCTGGCGATACCTTTTGCGGCAGCCAGCTGTTCAATCAGGGTGGTCATAGTTTGAGAATTCCCGCTGTGGATTCTATCTATACTATTTTGTTTGATTTTTATGGGGTGGTACTTGAACAGTGGCTCTTTGGCCATGCTAAACCGCGCACATTTTTACATATCTCTGTGAATGGTTGTGTGACCGAGTAGGCACTATTGTTGATATCTGCGCGATGCCACGATCTGGCACTTTTTTCGTCAAAACGTGGTAATCAGTTACATAAACAGAAAATTAATTTCACAGTTTTTCATGATATAGCGCAATTTCAGACAGAATGTTGGTTGACTCACCGGAGAGTTCTAGTAAATTTACAAGCGGAATTTTCTTTGACTACTGAACAGTTAGGTAACTAAATATGACTATCAAAGTAGGTATTAACGGTTTTGGCCGTATCGGTCGTTTCGTATTCCGTCTGGCTTGCGAGCGTGCAGACATCGAAGTTGTTGGTATCAACGACCTGATCGATGTTGACTACATGGCTTACATGCTGAAGTACGATTCAACTCACGGTCGTTTCAACGGTACCGTTGAAGTTAAAGACGGCAACCTGGTTGTAAACGGCAAAACCGTACGTGTTACCGCTGAGCGTGACCCGGCCAACCTGAAGTGGGGCGAAATCGGTGTTGACGTTGTTGCTGAAGCTACCGGTCTGTTCCTGACCGACGAGACTGCTCGTAAGCACATCGCTGCTGGTGCCAAGAAAGTTGTTCTGACTGGCCCGTCCAAAGACGCTACCCCGATGTTCGTAATGGGTGTTAACGACTCTACCTACGCTGGCCAGGACATCGTTTCCAACGCTTCCTGCACCACCAACTGCCTGGCACCGATCGCCAAGGTTCTGAACGATACCTTCGGTATCGAGTCTGGCCTGATGACCACCGTTCACGCTACCACTGCTACCCAGAAGACCGTTGATGGTCCGTCTGCCAAAGACTGGCGCGGTGGCCGCGGTGCGGCTCAGAACATCATCCCGTCCTCTACCGGTGCTGCCAAGGCTGTTGGCGTAGTTATCCCGGAACTGAAAGGCCTGCTGACCGGTATGGCTTTCCGTGTTCCGACTCCGGACGTGTCTGTTGTTGACCTGACCGTTAACCTGAAGAAAGCTGCCACCTACGCAGAAATCTGCGAAGCGATGAAAGCTGCTTCCGAAGGCGCTATGAAAGGCGTTCTGGGCTACACCGAAGACGAAGTTGTATCTACCGACTTCCTGGGTGAGCGTCAGACCTCCGTATTCGACGCCAAGGCTGGTATCCAGCTGAACGACAAATTCGTTAAAGTTGTATCCTGGTACGACAACGAAATGGGCTACTCCAGCAAAGTTCTGGATCTGATCGCTCACATCTCCAAGTAATTTGGGATGCGCAATCGCGTAGCTTGAAAAAGGCGGCCATTGGCCGCCTTTTTGTTTTTCGGTTTCCCCTGATGACAGGAGTCCACATGCAATCCATTCGTCCCCTGACAGCCAATTGCAAGCTTGCCAACAATGCGGCCGGTCTGCCGGTTCTCACCATCAACAACGACTATGCCAAGGCAGAAATCAGCCTGTTTGGCGCCCATGTGCTGAGCTATCAGCGTCATGGCGAGCCGGCCTCCATCTGGCTGAGCGACAAGGCGGTGCTGGATGGCAGCAAGCCTGTTCGCGGTGGTATCCCGATCTGCTGGCCCTGGTTTGGCCCGGCGCCCGCCCGCGTCGGTAGTGGCAAGCCCTCCCACGGTTTTGCCCGTACCACCCTCTGGATGCTGGACGGGGTCTCCGATCACGCCGATGGCACGCTTGTTCATCTCTCCCTGCGCGACAGCGACGCGACCCGTGCCCTGTGGGATCACTCCTTCGAGCTGGAACTAGACGTGCTGGTGGGCAAAGAGCTTTCGCTGGTGCTGACCACTCGCAACACCGGTAGCCAGCCGCTGACTTATAGCGGTGCGCTGCATACCTATTTGCAAATCAGTGCGCCGGAAGCGGTGAGCGTCACCGGCCTGGGCGAGCACTATGCCGACAAGCTGACCGGACAGGATGCCAAGCAGCAGGGGGCATTGACCCTGAGCGGGCCGCTGGATCGGGTTTACTGGCAGCCAGAGGCGCTGGTGAGCGTGCAGGATGGTGAGCGCGAGATCCGGGTTGTCAGTGGCAACCACGACAGCGTGGTGGTCTGGACCCCCTGGCTGGAAGGGGCTACCGCCATGGCCGACATGAGCGACGATGGCTATCTCACCATGCTCTGCGTCGAAGCGGCCATCGCCGGTGAGGCGGGGGTGACCGTCGCGCCGGATGATGAGCACAGTCTCTCCACCGTGATCATCTGATCAGGATGAGGTTCAGATAAATAAAGAGGGCTCCCGCGGGAGCCCTCTTTGCATCTCATGACGGCGGCAATCAGGCATTGCCCTGGGTCTTGAGCTTGAGTTCGGCGGCGAAATTGAGCATGCGATCGAGGGGGATCAAGGCTTTGACCCGCAGATCTTCATCGACATGGATCTCGTGGCGCTCGGCACCGTCGGTGAGCGCTTCCTTGATCGCCACCAGACCGTTCATCGCCATCCAGGGGCAGTGGGCGCAGCTGCGGCAGGTAGCGCCATCGCCACCGGTCGGTGCTTCCACCATCTCTTTCTCCGGACAGGCCTGCTGCATCTTGTAGAAGATGCCCCGATCGGTCGCCACGATCAGCTTCTGCTGGGGCAGCTCCTTGGCTGCCTTGATCAGCTGACTGGTGGATCCCACCGCATCGGCCAGCTCGATCACCGAGGCGGGGGATTCCGGATGAACCAGCACGGCGGCGTCCGGATTCTGCTCTTTCAGCTCGCGCAGGGCACGGGCCTTGAACTCGTCATGGACGATGCAGTGGCCCTGCCAGCGCAGCATCTGCGCCCCGGTCTTCTTCTCGATATAGGCGCCCAGATGGCGATCCGGGCCCCAGATGATCTTGTGACCCAGACTGTCGAGGTGTTCGACGATCTCGAGTGCGATGCTGGAGGTCACCACCCAGTCAGCCCGTGCTTTGACCGCCGCAGAGGTATTGGCGTAGACCACCACGGTATGGTCGGGATTGGCATCGCAGAAGGCGGAGAACTGTTCGATGGGACAGCCCAGATCGAGGGAGCATTCGGCCTCCAGCGTCGGCATCAGCACCCGCTTGTGGGGGCTCAGGATCTTGGAGGTTTCCCCCATGAAACGTACCCCGGCGACGATCAGGGTTTGCGCCTCGTGATCGCGGCCAAAGCGGGCCATCTCCAGCGAGTCACCGACGAAACCGCCCGTGGCTTCGGCCAGCGCCTGGATCTCGGGATCCGTGTAGTAGTGGGCAACCAGTACCGCCTTGCGCTCCTTGAGCAGCGCCTTGATTTCTGTGGTCAAGGTCGTTCTCTGCTCGGCACTCAGGGGAAGAGGTTTGGCCGGAAAGGGGTAGTCCATCGCGACTACCGGCGGGACACTGCTCAGTGCATTGCTCATTGCGACTGTTCCATCAACGCTCGGGAAGGCAAAAATTATAACCAGAAGCCTGCCACAAACCCATCAACAAATCGGGTGAAGCGCAAGTGGGCGAATATACTCAAGTAATTCGTTGTTATTCTGCCATAAGGAGTTGTCGCATGAAGCAACGTTCCCTCAAGTTCAAGTTGTTGTGCCTTACCATGGGGCTGTTTCTGCTGACCGGGCTGGCCATGACCCTGTTGCAATCGGCCTCTTTCAGCTCCCTTCGCAACATGGTGATGACCCAGACCAGCGATGCTCTGGAAGAGGAGGTCTCCCGCAGCCTGCAGTATCAGGCAGAACGCTATGCCATCCAGATTGCCTCGCTGATGCAGAACTCCTATCAGATCCCCCTGACCGTGACCGCCCAGATTGAAGCCGGTATGGCTAAACCGGAACTGCGGTTGTCACGGCCCCAAGTGGAGTCTTTGCTCGGTAGCAGCCTGCAGCAGGCGAGCGGGATCAGCTCCATTTATGCCCAGTTTGAACCGGATGGCTATGATGGCGAGGATGGCAACTGGCTGGGCGGGGCCAGCCACTCGGTGGCAGGCAAGGGGAGTCTGGAGGTCTATTTCACCAAGGATCAGGGAGGGGCCGTCGCCCAGCAAGCGGTGGACGCTGCTGCCAGCGAGGCCAAGTTTGATACCTCCCTCAACGAGTTCGGCATTCGCAACAGCGAGTGGTATCTCTGTGGTCGCGATACCCGCCAGCCCTGCCTGATGGAGCCCTACCTTTACGAAATCAGCCCGGGCAACAAGATGCTGATGACTAGTCTGACGGTGCCCGTGCTGCGTGACGGCAAGTTTGTCGGGCTGGCCGGGGTGGATATGAACCTGCCCATCTTCCAGCAACTGGCTGAAAACCTTGGCAAGAGCCTCTATGACAACAAGGCGGATGTGACCCTGGTCAGCAAGATGGGGCTGATTGTGGGCAGCAACCGCTATGCCGACAAGCTGGGCCGTCCACTCAAGGAGGTGGGCCTGACCCTGCCTGACGGTCAGCCGGTCAGCAGCGACAGTGACTTCATTCTTCATCAGCCCATCCGGGTTGAGGCAGCCAATACCCAGTGGTGGTTGATGATCAAGGTGCCCAAGGCGCTGGCGCTCGGCAAGGCGCACGCCATCAGCAATGAACTGGGCGCCCTGCTGGTGGATGCCCAGCGGCAGCAGATCATCGCCATGGGCGGGATTACCCTGTTGGTGCTGGGCTTGCTGGTCTGGTTTATTCAGACCATCACAGCGCCTCTTTCCCTTATCAGCCGCCATGTGGGCCATCTCTCCAGCAACGAGGGGGACCTGACCCAGCAGATGGAGATCGACACCCATCAGGAGCTGATCGATCTGGGGTCCCAGCTCAATGCCTTCCTCGGCAAGCTGCGGGGCATGGTGCAAATGAGCAAGGGGATTGGTCAGCAGGTCTACCAGCAGGCGCGGGAGATGAAACATACCGCCGACACCATGCGCAACAGTCTGGATGAGCAGAATCTGGAGCTGGAGAGCGTGGTGAGCGCCATGCATCAGATGAGCACCACGGCAGTCAGCGTGGCATGTTATGCCGAGCAGGCGGCGCAGGAGTCGGAAGCGGCGACCCACCACATCAATACCGCCCAGCAGACCCTCAGCAATGCCCGCAACGAGATCCATACTCTGGTCGGTGATATGCATGAGGCGGATAAAGCGGTGGCGCTGGTGGCCCAGCGCAGCACCAATATCAGCCGGATCCTCGATGTGATCCGCGCCATTGCCGAGCAGACCAACCTGCTGGCCCTCAACGCCGCCATCGAAGCTGCACGGGCAGGGGACATGGGGCGTGGCTTTGCAGTGGTGGCGGACGAGGTGCGGGCGCTGGCGACCAAGACCCGTGAATCGACCGACGAGATTGGCCAGCTGATTGGCAGCCTGCAGACCGAGGTGAGCAGCAGCCAGCGTCTGATGAATACCGGTATCGAGCGCTCCACTACCACGGTGCAGGGTACCGAGCAGGCGTTTGAGGCGCTCAATCGGGTGGTGGCCCAGATCCAGCAGATCCACGACCACATCAGTCAGGTGGCCACCGCCGCCGAGCAGCAGAGTGCGGTGAGCGATACCATCAACCAGAACCTGATGCGAATTGGTGATACCGCCAACGTGATCGGGCAGGAGGCCACCTCCAGCCATCAGCTGAGCGAAGCGCTGGAGCAAGCGGCCACTGCG
Source organism: Aeromonas sp. Y318-3 (assembly GCF_027706185.1). Taxonomy (NCBI): domain Bacteria; kingdom Pseudomonadati; phylum Pseudomonadota; class Gammaproteobacteria; order Aeromonadales; family Aeromonadaceae; genus Aeromonas; species Aeromonas sp. Y318-3. The sequence goes on along the minus strand of NZ_JAPDCN010000009.1, from coordinate 8,134 downwards.
CTGGCCAGTCAGCTCGATCGGCTGCGTACCTGAGTGGCAGCCAGAGAGACAAAAGCCCGCGAGCGATCGCGGGCTTTTTTATGACTTGATGGCAGAGTTGCGTCAGTTGCGGGGTTCAACCAGCAGGATGTGGGAGTCGGCCCCCACTACCCTGACCTTGCTGCCCGCCGGCAGAGACTCGTCGCAGCGCACCGTCCAGACCGTGTCGTCCAGATGCACCCGACTGGTGCCCTGAGTCACATCATCCAGCAGGGTCAGCTCGCGGCCCATATAGCTCTGCATCCGCTCGTTGATGGTGCTGGCGGCATCCTGACCCGAGTTGTCACGCTGGTGCTGCCAGCGCCACCAGGCCCAAGTGGTGAGCAGGGATTGCACCGCAAACAGCAGCAACTGCGCCTGCCAGCCAAAGGGCCAGATCAGCAGCAGTAGCCCCACTTCCAGCGCGGCGATGCCGGTCCAGAGCAAAAAGCCCACTGAGCCGAGCACCTCGATGGCCAGCAGAATGAAGCCGAGTCCCAGCCAGTGCCAGTGGGTCAGCCCCTCTAACAGGGCTGTCATGACTTGCTGCCCTTGCCATCTTTGTTGAACAGCTCGGCCATACCAGCCACAGAGCCAATCAGGCTGCCCGCTTCCAGCGGCATCATGATGATCTTGCTGTTGGGGCCTTCACCGATGCGGGCCAGAGCTTCGGTATATTTCTGAGCCACGAAGTAGTTGATGGCCTGCAGGTCTCCTTCCGCAATCGCCTGGGAAACCATGTGGGTTGCCTTGGCTTCCGCCTCGGCAGCCCGCTCCCGCGCTTCGGCGGCGAGGAAGGCGGCCTGACGCTCACCTTCGGCTTTGAGGATCTGGGACTGCTTTTCGCCTTCCGCTTTCAGGATCTTGGACTGGCGCACCCCTTCGGCTTCCAGCACCTCGGCCCGTTTCTGACGCTCGGCCTTCATCTGGGCGTTCATCGCCTCGACCAGGGCCAGCGGCGGGCGCACATCTTTAATCTCGATGCGGGTCACCTTGATGCCCCAAGGGGCGGTGGCGGCATCCATGGTGCGCAGCAGTTTCTCGTTGATGGTGTCGCGCTGGGAGAGCATCTCGTCCAGCTCCATGGCGCCGAGCACGGTCCGCATATTGGTCATGGTGAGATTGCGGATAGCGCTGGTGAGATCGTTGACCTCGTAGCCCGCTTTGCGGGCATCCACCACCTGCACAAAGCTGATGGCGTCGATGGTGACGTTGGCATTATCGCGGGAGATCACCTCTTGTGCTGGGATGTCCAGCACCTGCTCCATCATGATGATCTTGTGGCCGACCCTATCCACATAGGGGATCAACAGGTTGAGACCCGGGGTCAGGGTGCGGGTGTAGCGGCCGAAGCGCTCCACCGTCCAGTTGTAGCCCTGGGGCACTATCTTGATGCCCGCACTCAGTGTGGCGAGCACCAGGAACACGAAAATCCCTAGCACAATCAATGATTCATTCATCATTTAGCTCCTTATGAAACACAGTCCCTAGCCTATGGTCTGGCGTCAGGTACCACAAGTGACTTCGTACGCCTTTGTCATGAATCGGCTTTGCTAATTACCAAAACGCATTAAAAAGCATTTTTTATTATTTTGAGGGATAAGCTGCCCTGCCTATAGTCGCCCCATATTAGTCGTGTTCCGAGGGATGGGCCGAAATGGATTATTTACCTATGTTTGCCAAGTTGGAAGGCCGCCCGGTACTGCTGGTGGGCGGGGGCGAGGTTGCCCTGCGCAAGGCGCGCCTGCTGCTGGCAGCCGGTGCCCGGCTGACCCTGGTCTCCCCGGAGCTTGAACCGGAATTTGCGGAATTCACCGGTCGTTTCACCCATCTGGCCGAGCGCTTCACTCCGGCCCATCTGGCAGGCCAGATTTTGGTAGTGGCGGCGACCGACAACCTCGAAGTCAACGCACTGGTTTATCAGAGTGCCAATCAGCTGGGTCTGTTCGTCAACGTGGTGGATGACCCCAAACGATCCAGCTTTATCTTCCCCTCGATCATCGATCGCTCGCCGCTGATGGTGGCGGTCTCCAGCGGTGGCAAGGCGCCGGTGCTGGTACGCCTGTTGCGCGAGCGGCTGGAGAGCCTGCTGCCGCGCCATCTTGGCGGGCTTACCGAGCTCTCCGGTCGGGTCCGTGACAAGGCCAAGCGGGTGCTCTCTTCCATATCCGACCGTCGCCGCTTCTGGGAGCGCGCCTTTGCCTCCAACACCCTCGCCAGCCTGATTGAAAAAGAGGATTGGCAAGGGGCCGAGCAGTGGCTGAGCGATGGCCTAGACCAAGCGAAAAGCGAAGTGGGCGAGGTTGTATTGGTCGGCGCGGGCCCCGGTGACCCGGGCCTCTTGACCCTCAAGGCGCTGCAACAGATTCAACAGGCCGAAGTGGTGCTCTACGACCAGCTGGTCTCCGCCGAGATCCTCGATCTGGTGCGCCGCGATGCCACTCTGGTATCGGTCGGCAAGAAGGCGGGCGCCCACAGCGTGCCGCAGGAGGAGACCAATCGCCTGCTGGTGGAATACGCCAAGGCGGGCAACCGGGTGGTGCGGCTGAAAGGGGGCGATCCCTTTATGTTTGGTCGTGGCGGCGAGGAGCTGGAAGTGCTGGCCGACGAAGGTATCCCCTTCTCGGTGGTGCCCGGCATCACGGCTGCAGCCGGTGCCACCGCCTATGCCGGCATTCCGCTCACTCACCGTGATTACGCCCAGAGCGCCGTCTTTATCACTGGCCACTGCCAGAAAGAGGGCAAGGAGCCCGACTGGCAGCAGCTCGCCGCCACCAGTCAGACCCTGGTCATCTACATGGGGTTGATGCGCTCAGAGCATATCCAGCAGCAGCTGGTGGAACACGGCCGAAGCCAAGCCACCCCCATCGCCATCATCGAGCGCGGCACCACATCCCGCCAGCGGGTGCTGACCGGCACCTTGGCTGATCTGGCCGAGCTGGCCAAACAGGCGGTGAGCCCGTCGCTTATCGTCATCGGCGAAGTGGTTGCCCTGCGCGAGCGGCTCGCCTGGTTTGGAGAAAAAAGCGGGGAAAAGAGCGGCCAGCAGCTGCGCGATAACCCGGATCTCGATGGCTGCGACCTCAAGCTGGTGCAGCTGGCCTGAGCGCAAAGAACTATTTGATGCGGCTGCCGGTGCGGCCGCGCACTGAACCACCCAGCGCCCCGAGCAGGCGCATAAGCAATGACCCGAGGACCAACATGGACCGTGAAAGATTGACGCACTTGCAGCAGCTGGAAGCCGAGAGCATCCATATCATCCGCGAGGTGGCTGCCGAATTTGAAAACCCGGTGATGATGTACTCCATCGGCAAGGACTCCTCCGTCATGCTGCACCTGGCCCGCAAGGCCTTCTATCCGGGCAAGATCCCGTTCCCCTTGCTGCACGTCGACACCGACTGGAAGTTCAAGGAGATGATCACCTTCCGCGACGAGACCGCCAAAAAATACGGGTTGGATCTGATCGTCCACAAGAATCCGGAAGGGCTCGCCATGGGCATCAACCCCTTCGTCCACGGCAGCGGCAAGCATACCGACATCATGAAGACAGAGGGGCTCAAGCAGGCGCTCAACAAATATGGCTTCGATGCCGCCTTCGGTGGCGCCCGCCGCGACGAGGAGAAGTCCCGCGCCAAGGAGCGGGTCTACTCCTTCCGTGACAAGTCCCACCGCTGGGATCCGAAGAACCAGCGCCCCGAGCTGTGGCGCGTCTACAACAGCCAGGTCAACAAGGGGGAGAGTATCCGGGTGTTCCCGCTCTCCAACTGGACCGAACTGGATATCTGGCAATACATCTATCTGGAAAACATCGACATAGTGCCGCTCTACTTCGCGGCCATGCGTCCGGTGGTGGAGCGCAACGGCATCAAGATCATGGTGGATGACGAGCGCATGCCGCTGACCGCCGAGGATGAAGTGAAGCAGGAGCTGGTGCGCTTCCGTACTCTCGGCTGCTACCCGCTGACCGGGGCCATCGAATCCGATGCCACCACCTTGCCGGAAATTATTGAAGAGATGCTGCTCACCACTTCGAGCGAGCGGCAAGGGCGGCTGATTGACCACGATCAGGCCGGCTCCATGGAGCAGAAGAAGCGTCAGGGATATTTCTAAGGAGTCGTCAGCATGAACAGCCATATTCAGACCGCCATCACCGAACAGGGCATCGAAGCCTATCTGCACGCCCAGCAGCACAAGAGTCTGCTGCGTTTTCTCACCTGCGGCAGCGTGGATGACGGCAAGAGCACCCTTATCGGTCGCCTGCTGCACGACTCCCAGCAGATTTATGAAGATCAGCTCAAAGCGCTGGAGTCCGACAGCCAGAAGCTCGGCACTACCGGCGAGAAGCTGGACCTGGCACTGCTGGTAGACGGCCTGCAAGCGGAGCGCGAGCAGGGCATCACCATCGACGTGGCCTACCGCTATTTCTCCACCGCCAAGCGCAAATTTATCATCTCGGATACCCCGGGCCACGAGCAGTACACCCGCAACATGGCGACCGGCGCCTCCACCTGCGATCTGGCCATCATTCTGATCGATGCCCGCAAAGGCGTGCTGGATCAGACCCGCCGCCACAGCTTTATCGCCAGCCTGCTCGGCATCAAGCAGTTCGTGGTGGCGGTCAACAAGATGGATTTAGTGGAGTTCAGCCAGGAGGTGTTCGATCGCATCAGCGCCGATTATCGCGAGTTCGCCAAGAAGCTCAGCGTCGACACCATCCATATCGTGCCGGTCTCGGCGCTGGATGGCGACAACGTGGTCAACCAGAGCGACAAGCTGGCTTGGTACGAAGGCGAAACCCTGCTCTCCCTGCTGGAGTCTGCCGAGGTTGAGCGCGAGCTGGAGCGTCATCCGGTGCGCCTGCCGGTGCAGTATGTGAACCGCCCCAACCTCGATTTTCGCGGCTTCGCGGGGACGCTCGCCTCCGGCATTCTGCGGGTGGGCGACAAGCTGGCGGTGTTGCCGTCGGGCAAGGAGAGCACTGTGACCCGCATCGTCACCTTCGACGGGGATCTGGAGTACGCCCTGCCGGGGCAGGCCATCACAGTCACCTTTGCCGACGAGATCGACATCAGTCGCGGCGACCTGCTGGTGGATGCCGCCAAGCGGCCGCAAGTGACCCAGAATGTGCTGGCCCATATCGTCTGGATGGGGGAGGAGTCCCTGCAACCGGGTCGGGTCTACGACGTCAAACTGGCCACCAAGAAGAGTCGCGGTCAGGTGGAGGCCATCCGCCACCGCATCGAGATCAACAAGCTCGACGAGTTGCCCGCGAGTGAACTCAAGCTCAACGAGATCGGCCTGTGCGAGCTGAGCCTCACTGACCCGGTGGCGTTCGACCCGTATCAGGAGATCCGCGATACCGGCAGCTTTATCCTGATCGACCGGCTGAGCAACGTCACCGTCGGCGCCGGCATGATAGTGGAAGGCTTGGCCGCAAAAGCGGTAAAAGGGCACTACAGCGAGTTCGAAATCGAGCTCAACGCCTTGGTGCGCAAGCACTTCCCGCACTGGCAAGCCCTTGCCATCGGTAACGACACAAGCAAGGAGTAAGCCCATGACCTGGCAACAATTCCTGGTGCTGGGTCTGCTGGCTGCTCTCGTGGCCCTGCTGATCCAGGGCAAACTCCGCCCGGCGCTGCTCTTCTCGGGCGCCGTGCTCATCACCTACCTGAGCGGGCTGGCGGATATCAACGCCGTGGTGGCGGGCTACACCAACAGCGCCCTGCTGACGCTGGTGCTGTTGCTGCTGGTGTCGCTGGCGGTGGAGAAGACCCGCATCATGAGCTGGTTCGCCAATCTGGTGGGCACGGGTTCATTCAACAAGGTGCTGGTGAAGGTGTGGTTCTCCACCGCCTTCCTGTCGGCTTTCGTCAACAACACCGCCGTGGTGGCCTCCATGCTGGGAGCGGTCAAACGCAACCCCAACCATGCGCCGTCGCGGCTGCTGCTGCCCATGTGCTTCGCGGCCACCTTTGGCGGGGTGCTGACCCTGATCGGCACCTCCACCAATCTCATCGTCAACAGCTTCCTCATCAAGATGGGGGCGCCGCCGCTCGGCATGTTCGACTTCTTTATGGTGGGGGCGGGCACCCTGCTGACCGGTCTGGTGGCCGTGCTGCTGTTTGCCCGTCACCTGCCGGAGCAGGATACCGAGATGAGCCGCGAATCCGGCTACTTTCTCGAGGCCAAGGTGGGCGCCGGTTCACCGCTGGCGGGGCGCAGCGTCAAGGAGAACGGCCTGCGCAGCCTGAAAAGCCTCTATCTGGCGGAGATCATTCGCGGCGATCAGGTGATCTGCCCGGTGCAGCCGGAACACGAGCTGCACGAAGGGGACGTGCTGCTCTTTTGTGGCGATGTGGAGAGCGTTGGCGTATTGCAGGAGATGAAGGGGCTGGATCTCTACGGCCAGCACCGCCTCAACGGCCAGCATCTGGTGGAGGTGATCGTCAGCCACAGCTCGCGGCTGGTGGGTCAGACCATCAAGGATGCCGAATTTCGCACCCACTTCGATGCGGTGGTGCTGGCGGTGCGCCGCGGCGAAACCCAGCTTACCGGCGGTCTCGGCCAGATTGAACTGCACGCTGGTGATACCCTGCTGCTGGCCCCCGGCCCCCAGTTTGCCCGCAACAAGTCGCTGGGGCGGGAGTTTGTGGTGGTGAGCGGGCTGGAAGCCTCCACCCGTCTCGATGGCAAGCGCAGCGCCGCCGTGGTGCTGGGATTTCTCGGGGTGCTGGCGCTCTCTGTGTTTGATCTGGTACCGCTGTTCAAGGGGTTGCTGCTGATGCTGGTGGCGCTGCTGCTCACCCGCATTCTGACCCTGGACGAGATCCGCCGCCGCTTTCCGCTGGATATCTGGCTGGTGGTGGGCGGGGCACTCGCCATCGCCGATCAGCTGGAAAAGAGCGGACTGGCCAAGCTTATCGCCGACTGGCTGATGGGGGAGTTCAACGGTGCCAGCCCCATCATCGCCTTTATCGGTATCTATCTGTTTACGCTGGTGCTGACCGAGCTGATGAGCAACAACGCCGCCGCCGCGCTGGCCTTCCCCATGGGTTACCAGCTGGCGCTCAGCATGGATGTCTCGACCATGCCGTTTATTCTGGCGGTGCTGTTCGGGGCCAGCTCCAGCTTTATCCTGCCCTACGGCTACCAGACCAACCTGATGGTCTATGCCGCGGGCAACTACAAGATGCCGGACTACCTCAAGCTGGCCCTGCCGGTCTCGCTGGCCTATAGCCTCGGGGTGATCGTCATGGTGCCCCTGCTGTTTCCGTTTTAAGGCGTAAGCGCCAATCAGGGAGTGTTGGGTGAGCAATATCATGGCATCAGCAAGCTGTCGGCTGATAGTCCGAGGCGGCTCCCCGTGGTGCCGGACAGTTTAAGTTTTGAGGCGTGAGCGCCAATCAAGGAGTGTTGGATGAGTAATATCGTGTGGCACAAGCATGCCGTAGACAAACAGAGCCGGGCCGAATTGAAAGGGCAAAAACCGCTGGTGATCTGGTTTACCGGGCTGTCGGGGGCGGGAAAATCGACCTTGGCGGGGGCGCTGGAGCAGGCGCTGGCGGCACAAGGCAAGCACACCTATCTGCTGGATGGGGACAATGTGCGCCACGGCCTCTGCGGCGATCTCGGTTTCGATGATGCCGCGCGACAGGAGAATATCCGCCGGGTCGGCGAGGTGGCAAAACTGATGGTGGATGCGGGCCTTATCGTACTCACCGCCTTTATCTCGCCATTCCGTGCCGAGCGTGAGCTGGTGCGCAGTCTCTTGGGGGAAGGGGAGTTTGTCGAGGTCTTTGTCGATGCGCCGCTCGCCATCTGCGAAGAGCGCGATCCCAAGGGGCTCTACAAAAAAGCGCGGGCAGGGGAAATTACGAATTTTACCGGTATCGATTCCGCCTACGAGGCCCCCGAGCAGCCGGAAATTCATCTGCTGAATGCCGGTAAAGCGGTGGAGGAGCTGGTGGAGGCGTTGCTGGCTGCGCTAAGGCTACGGGGGTTGATCGACTGAGGTTGATTGTCCATTCCGAGGATCGGTATTAGGGAAGGTGCGAACAAGTGGATCGCACCTTCACCACGAACTCTTTGTCCGCATTTGAAATGCCCATCACTCCAA
>NZ_JAPDCN010000008.1:0-243908 GCF_027706185.1 Aeromonas sp. Y318-3 | reverse complement strand
GTTTTTGGAGTGATGGGCATTTCAAATGCGGACAAAGAGTTCGTGGTGAAGGTGCGATCCACTTGTTCGCACCTTCCTAAGGAGAGGCGGTTTTCGGATCAACGGCACGCTGGAAAGCAAAAACGAAATCGTGGGCAGTGACCGGGTCACCGTTGGACCACTTGGCATCTTTGCGCAGGTGGAAGACGTAGTGCTTGTTATCCTTGGTTTCCCAGGATTCGGCCACCGCCGGGAGAATTTCCCCTTTCGGGCCGGAAGCAACGAGACCCTCGAACAGGTCGCGCAGGATATTGGATTCGACCGTTCCTTCGGTCTTGTGCGGGTCAAGGGTCGCAGGCTCGGAGCCGTTGCCTTTTACCAGTTGCTGGACTTCAGCCAGCTTGGTTCCCGCCGGGACATCGGCAGCCTGAGCCACATTGACGCCACCAAACAGTGCAGCCACCAGCAATGTGTTAATCATTGTTTTTTTATGAGTCATTTCCCTACTCCAACAAGAACATTCCATGCATTTTTTAAAGTGACGGGGTTAAAACCCGCTCCCAGCATAATTCCCTGCCAATTCCGATAATGCAATAGATATTGTCAGGGTAATCGTCATTTTCTGGTCAAAAAATCAGCCATCATGCGCTTTTTCAGTATTAAAACACCAGCAAGGCGCTCATTTTTCACACAAACGACCGATTCTAGAAAAGACCGGGCAAAAAGCAACCAATAAAAAGCCGGTCACGAGGACCGGCTTTCATAAAGCGGAGCTGGCTCACATCAGGCTGGGGAAAACCCCCTTGATGCCGGCCACCATGATCTCGATACCCAGCGACATCATGATAAGACCCATGATACGGGTCACCACGTTGATGCCGGTGTTGCCCATGATCTTGAACAGCAGCGGCGCGGCGCGGAAGATGAGCCAGGAGCAGAAGGAGAAGACCACGACAACCACTGACATGCCGAGCAACTGCTGCCAGTGGCTCTGGCTGGCATAGACAATCACCGAGGAGATGGCACCTGGGCCCGCCATCAGCGGCAGCGCCAGCGGTACCACGGCGATAGACTCGCGCACCGCCAGTTCACCCTTCTCCTGTTTGTTGTGCTTCACCTCGCCCAGCTTGCCCTGCAGCATCGACCAGGCAATCAGGGTAATCAGCGACCCACCGGCGATCCGGAACGACGCCAGCGAGATGCCAAACCCATCGAGGATCAGCTGCCCCATATACATGGAGACCAGCAGGATCACCATCACCGCGATATTGGCAGTGGTATTGGTTTTCATCCGCTCGGCCTGGGTATGGTGGCTGGTCAGACTGACAAACACCGGCAACAAACCAAGCGGGTTGATAATTGCGAACAAACCGACAAAGAACTTCAGATACAACGAGACGTCAATTGCTGCCATAGGCGCCTTCCAATAGAGTTTCGGGCCCAGCGGGCCAGTCCATTAATTTCGTGCGTAAATTTACATCATAGCCAGAGCGGGCACCAATCAAATAATCTCACCATTTTGAGGGTTTTTTAGTTAGTTCATCTAATGCATCCACGCTAACTGGCATAAACCGATGCCAAAAGCCCTTTCTACCGCCCGACACGCGCCAGAAAAGTGAGCGCAAGCCTGCTTAATCATGACCAGAGAGTCCAACGATGACTGACCGAATGACCAAGCGACTCCAGAGAATCCAACCTTTGCCTTCCCACTATTTCAGGCCAGACATCACTTCATTGACTCGGCAAAAGAGCCACAATGCAAAAACCGGGAAAGCGGGCTGAAATGGCCCCCTTGGGGAATAAAGCGGATTAGTCATGGATTAAAACAACAATCATTTTTGCAACAAACGCTGGAATAAAGTGCGTTTGTCGGTGATTTTGAAACCAATTCACTCATATTCGCTAACCTATACCGCCAAAATAGCTCTGTAACACTATGGCTGAGTGCAATTAACCACTTGATAAATGTGGTTTATTACCCTGCATTAACAAGTCTCTCATCTTTCCCTTTGATGCACATTCCGATAACATCAGTCAAACAAGGATTGTGAAATAAAATTTCTTTTGTTCTTTTGTTACACATGATCCAGATCAAGTTTTTCTGAGTCAGCCCCGCTCTATAATCGACTCAGAAAGCGATTTAGTAAGGCATGTGAAAAAGCTGTTGCAACGATACCGTCTTGACAGGGCGACTATAATTGCCGGGCATTGCCAACGTCTTACTAAACAGTTTTCAAATAATCAGGAGATAAACATGGCAGTAACCAATTTGGCTGAACTGGATGCACTGGTCGCCCGCGTTAAGGAAGCCCAGCGTGAATTCGCCAGCTTCTCTCAAGAGCAGGTAGACAAGATCTTCCGTGCCGCCGCCCTGGCCGCCAACAACGCCCGTATCCCCCTGGCCCAGATGGCCGTGGAAGAATCCGGCATGGGTATCATCGAAGACAAGGTTATCAAGAACCACTTCGCCTCCGAATACATCTACAACAAGTACAAAGACGAGAAGACCTGCGGCATTCTGAGCGAAGATGATCAGATGGGTACCATCACCATCGCCGAGCCGGTAGGTATCATCTGTGGTATCGTTCCGACCACCAACCCGACCTCCACTGCGATCTTCAAATCCATGATCGCGCTCAAGACCCGCAACGCCATCATCTTCTCCCCGCACCCCCGCGCCAAGAACTCCACCAATACCGCTGCCAAGCTGGTACTTGATGCAGCTGTTGCCGCCGGTGCACCGAAAGACATCATCGGCTGGATCGACCAACCGTCCGTTGAGCTCTCCAACGCCCTGATGAAACACGACGACATCAACCTGATCCTGGCCACCGGTGGCCCGGGCATGGTGAAAGCAGCCTACTCTTCCGGTAAGCCTGCTATCGGTGTAGGTGCCGGTAACGTGCCTATCGTTATCGACGAAACCGCCGACGTGAAGCGTGCCGTTGCCTCCATCCTGATGTCCAAGACTTTCGATAACGGCGTGGTCTGTGCTTCCGAGCAGGCAGTCATCGTTGTTGATGCCATCTACGACCAGGTTAAAGAGCGCTTTGCATCCCACAAGGGCCACGTGCTCTCCAAAGAAGATGCAGACAAGGTACGTAAAGTCATCCTGATCAACGGTGCCCTGAACGCCAACATCGTTGGCCAGCCGGCTACCAAGATTGCCGAGATGGCAGGCGTAACTGTACCGGCTGATACCAAGATCCTGATCGGTGAAGGCGTCAAGCTGTGTGCAGAAGACGAGTTCGCTCACGAGAAATTGTCCCCGCTGCTCGGTATGTTCCGTGCAAGCAGCTTCGAAAACGCCGTTGATATGGCCTGTGACATGGTAAACATCGGTGGTATCGGCCACACCTCAGGTCTGTACACCGACCAGGACCGCAACGCTGACCGCATCAAGTACTTCGGCGACAAGATGAAGACCGCGCGTATCCTGATCAACACTCCGTCTACCCAAGGCGGTATCGGTGACCTGTACAACTTCGCAATGGCACCGTCCCTGACCCTGGGTTGCGGCTCCTGGAGCGGTAACTCCATCTCCGAAAACGTGGGTCCGAAGCACCTGATCAACAAGAAGACAGTCGCAAAACGGGCAGAAAACATGCTGTGGCACAAACTTCCGAAATCCATCTACTTCCGTCGTGGTTCCCTGCCGATCGCTCTGAGCGACCTGGAAGGTAAAAAGCGTGCCATGGTCGTAACTGACCGCTTCCTGTTCAACAACGGCTACGCCGATGAACTGGTCAGCCTGCTGAAAGCACAGAATATGGAAGTGGAAGTGTTCTACGAAGTAGAAGCTGACCCGACCCTGGCTGTGGTTCGCAAGGGTGCCGAGATGGCCAACTCCTTCAAACCGGACGTTATCCTGGCGCTGGGCGGTGGTTCACCGATGGATGCGGCCAAGATCATGTGGGTGATGTACGAGCACCCGAACACTGCGTTCGAAGATCTGGCCATGCGCTTCATGGACATCCGCAAGCGTATCTACAAGTTCCCGAAAATGGGCGTGAAGGCCGAACTGGTCTGTATCACCACCACTTCCGGTACCGGCTCTGAAGTCACTCCGTTTGCAGTAGTAACCGATGAAGTGTCTGGTCAGAAGTATCCGCTGGCTGACTACGAGCTGACCCCGAACATGGCCATCGTTGATGCCAACCTGGTCATGGGCATGCCGAAGTCCCTGTGTGCCTTCGGTGGTATCGATGCCGTGACTCACGCCATGGAAGCCTATGTTTCCGTACTGGCCAACGAGTACTCCGACGGCCAGGCGCTGCAAGCCCTGAAAATGCTGAAAGAGTACCTGCCGTCCAGCTACCAGAATGGTGCCAACGACCCGATCGCTCGTGAGAAGGTGCACAATGCTGCCACCATCGCCGGTATCGCGTTCGCCAACGCCTTCCTGGGTGTGTGCCACTCCATGGCTCACAAACTGGGTGCCGAGTTCCACATTCCGCACGGTCTGGCTAACGCCCTGCTGATCAGCAACGTCATCCGCTACAACGCGAACGACAACCCGACCAAGCAGACTGCGTTCTCCCAGTACGACCGTCCGCAGGCTCGTCGTCGTTACGCCGAAGTCGCTGACCACCTGGGTCTGACTGCTGCCGGTGACCGCACCGCAGCCAAGATCGAGAAGCTGCTGACCTGGCTGGACGAGCTGAAGGCTACCCTGGGTATCCCGGCCTCTATCCGCGAAGCTGGCGTGACTGAAGCTGACTTCCTGGCCAAGGTTGACCAGCTGGCTATCGAAGCTTTCGATGACCAGTGCACCGGCGCCAACCCGCGCTACCCGCTGATCAGCGAGCTGAAGCAGGTTCTGCTGGACTCCTACTACGGTCGTCCGTTCACCGAAGCCGCTCCGGTAACTGCTGCCCCGGTTGAAGCCAAGGTTGAAGGCAAGAAGAAATCCAAGGCCTGATAACCGGTCCTGAGATAACAAGCCCGCGCACTGCGCGGGCTTTTTTTATCTGCCACTTGCCACTAATCACAGCCATCATCTCCCTGCCGATTGCGCTAGTGCAGCCTCTAACTTCCCAACCAACTCGCCCCAGCCAATCCGTTATCGGCAGCCCAACCTGTGACTCAGCATTGATGCCCTCGGTGATAACAAGAGCACGCCCCATCACCTCCTCTCCCCTACCAGCAACGAATTACCCTGACGGGCAGATGTGAGCAGTGAACGCCATCTCAAGAGCTATAGGTGTGATAAACAGGATAAGCGGAGCCTCGCTAACGCAATGCAGCAGAACTGCGACTGGCATACGTACAGGACCAACCGACTGGCAGGGACAGATCAATGAGAATTCGCGGAGAAAGCGGGAAAGATTGTCAGTGAAGAGAGTTGTTGCACCGGTTGCTCAGCCGACATATCAGCAGTTGCCACGATGCAAAGATAAAAAAATGGCAGCCATCTGGCTGCCATCGGGAGAGCACGATTCAGCGATCAGAGGGTCGCAGCGACTTCATCGGAGATGGAGCCGTTGTGATACACCTCTTGCACATCGTCCAGATCTTCCAGCATGTCGATCAGACGCATCAGCTTGGGTGCAGTTTCTGCATCCAGCTCGGCTTCGGTGGAGGGGATCATGGTCACTTCGGCGCTCTGGGCCTTGAAGCCGGCAGCCTCCAGACCATCCAGCACGGTACCGAAGTCGTTCGGGGTGGTATACACCTCGATGGTGCCATCCTCTTCAGTCACCACGTCATCGGCGCCCGCTTCCAGCGCGGCATCCATCAGGGCATCTTCGTCTACGCCCACGAAAGTCAGCAGACCTTTCTTGCTAAACAGATAGGCGACGGAGCCGTCGGTACCCAGGTTGCCACCGCACTTGCTGAAGGCGTGACGCACTTCGGCTACGGTACGGTTACGGTTGTCAGTCAGGCACTCTACCATCACGGCAGAGCCAGCCGGGCCGTAACCTTCGTATACGATGGTCTCGAGCTGCTCGCCATCGCCACCACCGGCGCCACGCTGGATGGCACGGTTGATTGTGTCGCGGGTCATGTTGTTGGTCAGAGCGGCAGTCACCGCAGCACGCAGACGCGGGTTGTTGGCGGGATCGGCATCACCCAGACGCGCGGAGGTAGTGATTTCGCGGATCAGTTTGGTGAAGATCTTGCCACGCTTGGCGTCCTGAGCGGCCTTGCGGTGTTTGATGTTGGCCCATTTACTGTGACCTGCCATAGAGACTCTCCGTTATTTTTTAAATGTCAGTAACACTGATCATGACTAACCCAAGGGAAACACAGAGGCCGCACGGGGCGGCCTCCAGTGCCGGTATCGGCTTACTCGTCGCCCTTGACGGTGGTTGCAATCGCCAGCTCACCCAGTTGGGCGGCGTTGGCAAGGCTGGGGGCGTCTGTCATCAGACAGGCGGCCGCGGTCGTTTTCGGGAAGGCAATGACGTCCCGAATGTTTTCGGTGCCGGTCAGCAGCATGCTGAGACGGTCCAGACCGAAGGCCAGACCGGCGTGCGGCGGGGTACCGTACTTCAGCGCATCCAGCAGGAAGCCGAACTTCAGGCGCTGCTCGGCCGGGGTGATACCCAGGATGTCGAACACGGTGGATTGCATCTCGCTGTTGTGGATACGGACAGAGCCGCCACCCACTTCGTAGCCGTTGATCACCATGTCGTAGGCGTTGGCGTAAGCACCCACCGGATTGGCTTTCAGCTCGGCCGGGCTCATGTTGCTCGGCGCGGTGAACGGGTGGTGCATGGCGGCCAGACCACCTTCACCATCTTCCTCGAACATCGGGAAGTCGATGACCCACAGCGGTTTCCAGCTGTTCTCCAGCAGGCCCAGATCGCGACCCACTTTCAGACGCAGGGCGCCCATGGCATCGCAGACCACTTTCTTGCTGTCAGCGCCAAAGAAGATGATGTCGCCGTCGGCAGCGCCGGTACGATCCAGGATCTCGCGCACGATGGCGTCAGAGAGGAACTTGGCAACCGGAGACTGCACGCCTTCGATACCATTGGCCGCTTCGTTGACCTTCATCCAGGCCAAGCCCTTGGCACCGTAGATGCCGACAAACTTGGTGTATTCGTCGATCTGCTTGCGAGAGAGCTCGGCACCGCCCGGGACTTTCAGGGCAGCCACACGACCTTTCGGATCGTTGGCGGGGCCCGCGAACACGGCGAACTCGACAGCCGTCAGCAGATCAGCCACATCAACCAGCTCCATTGGCAGACGCAGGTCCGGCTTGTCGGAGCCGTAGCGACGCATGGCTTCGTCGAAGGTCATGATCGGGAAGTCGCCCAGATCCACGTTCAGGATGTGCAGCCACAGTTTGCGGATCATCTCTTCCATCACTTCACGCACTTGCGGCGCGGTCATGAAGGAGGTCTCCACGTCGATCTGGGTGAATTCCGGCTGGCGGTCAGCACGCAGGTCTTCGTCACGGAAGCACTTGACGATCTGGTAGTAGCGATCGAAGCCGGACATCATCAGCAACTGCTTGAACAGCTGGGGTGATTGCGGCAGAGCGTAGAACTTGCCCTTGTGCACGCGGCTCGGCACCAGATAGTCACGGGCGCCTTCCGGGGTGGCCTTGGTCAGCATCGGGGTCTCGATATCGAGGAAGCCGTGCTCGTCCATGAAGCGGCGTACGAAGGCGCTGGCTTTGGCACGGGTCTTCAGGTACTTGGCCATCTCGGGACGACGCAGATCCAGGTAGCGATACTTGAGGCTGATCTCTTCGCTGTTGACCTGATTGAAGTCCAGCGGCAGCGGCTCGGCACGGTTGATGATGTTGAGCTCGTGGGCGAACACTTCGATGGCGCCAGTGGCCATGTCACTGTTGCGCTGGGACTCGGGACGGGTGCGCACCACGCCGGTCACCTGGATGCAGAACTCGCCGCGCAGCTCGGAGGCCAGGGCGAACGCGTCCGGCTTGTCCGGATCGAAGAACACCTGAACGATCCCTTCCCGGTCGCGCATATCGATAAAGATCAGACCGCCGAGATCACGACGACGATGAACCCAACCGCACAATGTAATGGTCTGCCCTGCATGGGCCTCATTGACCTGTCCGCAATAGATAGAGCGCATGGACTTCTTCCTTCGAAATTGTAGAGAGACGGTTAACCTTGGGCCGCCGGGCACGACTGGCAAGCACCGTCTGTCTCACAGCTGGCCAGATTCTTTTTTTTACCCGGTTTGAAATCAGTCTCGTACCATCCGGTTCCCTTGAGCCGGAAGCCTGCCGCCGATATCAGCTTGACCAGATTCGGCTTGCTACAGGCCGGACAGTCGGTCAGGGGGGCATCGGAAAGCTTTTGCAGTTTTGCCAATTCATGGCCACAGACGTCGCAACGATATTCGTAGATAGGCATGGGTCACAAGAAATTGAAAAACAAAAGGGCTGGCATTATAGAGGAAAACCCCCTTTTGGGTAAAATGGCCAGCAGCCTCCTTTCGCCAGTTTTTTGCACTCGATGACAAAAAGCGGGCAAAAAATCGGCACGAATGCACCAAGAGCGAAGAGAATAGCCACCATGAGCCTCTATTTGGGCCTGCCACAGTGGTCCCACCCCAGCTGGCCCGGCCAGTTGCTGGGCCTTGGCGCCAAGCCTGCCGAACACCTTGCCCACTACGCCACCGTGTTCAATTCGGTGGAGGGTAACACCACCTTCTACGCCCTGCCGACACCGGACACGGTACAGCGCTGGGCCGATGCGGTGCCCGATCACTTTCGTTTCAACTTCAAATTTCCGCAAACCATCAGCCACCAGAGCGATCTGGTGAGCGCAGACAAACAAGTCGCCGACTTTATTCGTCTGCTCGCCCCGCTGCACGACAAGCTGGGGCTGCTCACCCTGCAGTTGCCCGCCCGTTTCGGGCCACAGGGGCTGGCCAGACTGGCGGCCTTCATCGATCGGCTGCCGCGGGCGTTTCGCTACGCCCTCGAAGTGCGTCACCCTGAGTTCTTCGCCAAGGGGGAGGCCGAGCGGGCATTGAACCGGCTGCTGATGGAACAGGGTGTGAACCGGGTGATGCTCGACAGCCGGCCACTCTTCTCGGTACAAGCAACCACGCCAGCCCTTGTCGATGCCCAGGGCAAGAAACCGCGCCTGCCGGTGCATCTGCTGGCCACCGCCAACGCCCCCATGGTGCGCTTTATCGGCCTGCCGGATCCGGCGGCCAATCACCCCTTCCTGCCCAGCTGGCTCCCCCACTGGCGCCAGTGGCTCGCGGAGGGGAAAGATCTCTACCTCTATATACATACTGCCGACAACACCCAGGCACCTGAGCTGGCCCGCCAGATCACCCGCTTGCTGGAGCAGGAGATGGCCCCCTGGCCGGGGGAAAACGATCGCGCACGGCAGGGAGTGCTGCGCTTTTAGCCAACCCATTCTGCGGCCATCGTTTCGCTGCAAAAAAAGTGCTTTTTTATGGCGTGGCAAGCCCTGGCGTCAAGACAAACGGCCATCAATCCTCTACACTACCGCCCCAAGTAAGGGTCCGGAACATGGCCCGTACGAACAGGAAAGGTCCAAAGGATTTCATGACCAGCTACCCCGTTCGTAAACAGGTGATAAATCTACTCTGATGGGTGTCACCCAACGACTCAATTGAACAATACAGCCGGGTGATGTCCCGACTGTCAGGTTGCGCCAGCATGCATACCAAAGATCAAATTTTTGCCGCCCCGATCGCCCGATTGGGTGACTTCTGTTTTGACGAACAGGTCGTCGACGTGTTTCCCGATATGATCCAGCGCTCGGTGCCGGGTTACAGCAACATCATCTCCGCCATCGGCATGATGGCCGCCCGCTACGCCCAACCCGAGAGCCGACTCTATGATCTCGGCTGCTCACTGGGCGCCGCGACCCAGGCGATGCGTCGCCATGTCAGCCAGCTCGGCTGCAGCATCACCGCGGTGGATCTCTCCCACCCGATGATCGAGCGCGCCCGCGCCCACCTCTCCGGTTTCAAATCCGAGGTGCCGGTGGAGCTGGTAGAGGCGGATATCTGCGACATCGAGATCGAGAACGCCTCCGTGGTGGTGCTCAACTTCACTCTGCAATTTGTCGAGCCAGAAAAACGGGCCGCCCTGATCCAGCGCATTCACGATGGTCTGCGCCCAGGCGGGATCCTGATCCTGAGCGAAAAGTTCCGCTTCGAAGATGAACCAGTCAACGAGCTGCTCATCGATCTGCACCTCGACTTCAAGCGGGCCAATGGCTACAGCGAGCTGGAGATCAGCCAGAAACGCACAGCCCTTGAGAACGTGATGCGCACCGACAGCCTGCCGGTGCATCAGGCACGCCTGCGGGATGCCGGTTTCGTCCATCAGGATCTCTGGTTCCAATGCTTTAACTTCGGCTCCATGATTGCAATCAAATCCAGCGACACCCAGCCATGATCGACTTTGCCAATTTCTATCAACTGATTGCCAAAAACCGGCTGAGCCACTGGCTGCATACCCTGCCCGCCCAGCTGCACGCCTGGCAACATGACAACCAGCATGGCGACCTGCCGCGCTGGAATCGCGCCCTCAACAAGCTGCCGGTGGTCTCCCCCGGCAACATCGAGCTGAAAAGCCGGGTCGAGATTGGCTCGGCCGAGAGCCTTGGCGAAGGTGAACGCAAGAAGGTCGAGAGCCTGCTGCGCCACTTCATGCCCTGGCGCAAAGGGCCGTTCATCGTACACGGCATCCACATCGATACCGAGTGGCGCTCTGACTGGAAGTGGGATCGGGTGCTGCCCCATATCAGCCCGCTCGAAGGCCGTTACGTGCTGGATGTGGGCTGCGGCAGCGGTTACCACCTCTGGCGCATGGTGGGTGAAGGGGCTCGGCTTGCAGTCGGCATCGACCCTAGCCCGCTGTTCCTCTGCCAGTTCGAGGCCATTCGCCACTTCGCGGGCAATGATCAGCGCGCCCACCTGTTGCCGCTCGGTATTCAAGAGCTACCTGAGCTGCGTGCCTTTGACACCGTCTTCTCCATGGGGGTGCTCTATCACCGCAAATCCCCCATCGAGCACATCGAGCAGTTGCGCAATCAATTGAAAGATGATGGCGAGCTGGTGCTGGAGACCCTAGTGATCGATGGCGGGGTCAACGACGTGCTGATGCCCACCGACCGTTACGGCAAGATGCGCAACGTCTGGTTTATTCCCTCAAGCCGCGCCCTCAAGCTGTGGGTCGAGCGCTGCGGCTTCACCGACGTGCGGATAGTAGACGAGAATATGACCAGCACCGACGAACAGCGTCGTACCGACTGGATGATTAATGAATCCCTGAGTGACTATCTGGATCCAGACAATCCGGCACTCACGGTAGAAGGACACCCGGCGCCGAAACGTGCCGTACTGATTGCCCGCAAGGCCAAAGACTAGCCGATGGCGATTCAGGAAGTTACACTGACCCAATTCCAGGAAGCACAGTTAAATGAATGACATGAAAAGCAAATTAAAAGGAATGACCCTGCTCTCCCTGCTTAGTCTCGGCGGGTGTGTCAATATGGAAAAAACGCCTCAGGTCCCTGCTCTGACGCTGGCCGAGCTTCGTAGCGAGCTGAGCCAGAGCGAGCAGCGCCTGCAAACATCCATGGAACAGCAACAGAAGCAGTATGTGCAGCAACAGCACCTGCTGGTTCAGCTCAACACAGATGTCACCAATATGAAAGAGTCCGTCAAGCAAGTAGACCACAAGCTCGCCACCCTCCCCTCCGAGCCGCCCAAGCCGATGGCCATCCCCACCGAGAAGTGCCCGGCCCCCAATCAGGGTCACACCATCGATGGCAAGCTGATGGTCGGTGAAGCCGAGTGGATCTGGGTTGATGCGGCCAACGACGCCTTCCAAGCCCGGGTCGATACCGGTGCGACCACCTCCTCCATCAGTGCGCAGGAGATCACCATTTTCGAGCGCAACGGCAAAAACTGGGTGCGCTTCTTCCTGAGCCATCAGGAAGTGGACGACAAGATCCAGATCGAAGCGCCGCTGGTACGCCATGTACGGGTGCGTCAGGCCTCTGCCGACGATCTGGACCGCCGTCCGGTAGTGCGTCTTGCCGTGCGCATTGGCGACATGACCGAGAAAGCCGAATTTACCCTGAAAGACCGTAGCGACATGACCTTCCCTGTGCTGCTGGGTCGCGAATTTTTGAAAGACATCGCCGTGGTTGATGTGGCCCGCGAATATATCCAACCCAAACCCAAGCTCAAGGATGTGAAATAATCCATGGTTTCCCGTAAGCCGTTCTATTTGCTGGTAGCCCTGCTGTACATTGTCGGCCTGGGGATGACGATCTATCACCATATCGCGTTGGATGTGCCGCTGACGCCCGGTGAAAAGCGCCAGATCTGGTCCATCGAAGCCAAGCTGGAGTTTGAGGCGACCGGTGAGCCGGTGATCGCCTCCCTGGCCATTCCGGGCACCCAGCCCGGTTTCACCCTGATGAACGAGAACGCCGCCAGCCCGGGCTACGGCCTCTCCTTTGTCGAGAAAGATGGCGATGCCCGCGCCGAGTGGTCCATCCGCACCGCCTCCGGCCGTCAGGAGCTCTACTACCGCGTCGATATGATGGCGGATGCCCACGCCAAACCGGCCGCCAATCCGCAGCCGCCTGCCATCGAGAAGCAGATCGAGAGTGAGCCTTACGCCACCGCGATGAAGCAGATCCTCGAGCGGGCACAGGAGCGCTCTGCCGATGGCTACACCCTGACTCGCGAGATCATCAAGGAGATCGAGAAGCAGGAGCAGAACGCCGAGCTGCTGAAAAAGCACAAGAGCCGCGCCAACCTGATCGCCGAGCTGCTCAACAATGCTGACGTGCCGACCCGCGTGGTGCATGCCCTGAATCTGGAAGATGGCCGCCGTCGTCAGGAGCTGGTGGATTACCTGCAGGTATTCAACAGCCCGACCGACTACAAGCTGTTCAACCCGCAAACCGGTGAACAGGGTCGTCCGGCCAACCTGCTGCTGTGGGAATATAACTCCGGCGCCCTGCTGGACGTGACCGGTGGTCACAACTCCCGTGTCAGCTTCTCGATGATCGAGCAGGAGCAGCCGGTTAGCGTGGCACTGGCGCAGAAGTTCGAAAAATCAGAGATGATGAACTTCTCCATCCACAGCCTGCCGCTGGAAGAGCAGACCCTGTTCAAGGGCTTGCTGCTGATCCCCATCGGCGTGCTGATGGTGGTGTTCCTGCGGGTTCTGGTGGGGATCAAGACCTCAGGTACCTTTATGCCTGTGCTGATCGCGGTCGCCTTTATCCAGACCTCGCTGGTCACAGGCCTCATCGGCTTCCTGCTGATCGTCGGCACAGGTCTCATCATTCGCTCCTATCTGTCTCGGCTTAACCTGCTGCTGGTCGCCCGAATATCGGCCATCATCATCATGGTTATCTCGATGATCGGTATCTTCTCCGCATTCGCCTTCAAGCTGGGGCTGACCGACGGTATGAAGATCACCTTCTTCCCGATGATCATCCTCTCCTGGACCATCGAACGGATGTCCATCCTGTGGGAAGAAGAGGGCCCGAAAGAGGTGTTCCGCCAGGGCGGCGGCTCTCTGCTGGTTGCCGTCATCGCCTATCTGGCCATGGATAACGAGCTTATTCGTCACCTCACCTTCAACTTCCTCGGCCTGCAGCTGGTGCTGATGGCGACCGTGCTGTTGATGGGTAACTACACCGGCTACAAGCTGAGCGAACTGAAGCGCTTCAAGCCGCTGGTGGACGAGATGAAATCTGGCGTCACCCCGGGTAAGGACAAGTAACCGATGTGGTTCTGGGAAAAATACACCACCCCGTGGAGCCTGTCCCAATCAGGCATCCTCGGCATGAACAAGCGCAACCACTCCTACATCAGCCGCTACAATCCGCGCAGCCTCTATCCGCTGGTGGATGACAAGCTGCAGACCAAGCAAATTGCGCTGGATGCAGGGGTTACCGTGCCTGAGCTGATCGGTACCATCCGTGCCCAGCACGATGTGGGTCGCATCACCGAGCTGGTAAAAGATTGGCCGGGCTTCTGCATCAAGCCGGCCCGTGGCTCGGGCGGCAAGGGGATCCTGGTGATCCTGCGTCAGGAAGATGGCCTCTTCTATAAACCCAACGGCAGCGCCTCCAACGGTCAGGATCTGGAGCGCCATGTCTCCAACATTCTGGCGGGGCTCTATTCGCTTGGCGGCAAGCCAGACGTGGCACTGGTGGAAGGCCTCATCAACTTTGATGATGTGTTCGACGGCTACTCCTTCGAAGGGGTACCCGATGCCCGAGTCATCATCTTCAAGGGGTTCCCGGTGATGGCGATGATGCGCCTCTCCACCGCCGCCTCCGATGGCAAGGCGAACCTGCACCAGGGCGCCGTGGGGGTTGGTCTGTGCCTGCGTACCGGTCGTGCCCTGCGGGCGGTGCAGTTTGGCAATCCGCTGCGCCACCATCCGGATACCGGCCTCGACCTCTATGAGCTCAAGGTGCCCCACTGGGATACCCTGCTAACTCTGGCCGCCTCCTGCTACGAGATGTCGGGTCTGGGCTATATCGGTACTGACATGGTGCTGGACAAGTTCCGCGGCCCCATGCTGCTGGAGCTCAACGCCCGTCCCGGCCTTGCCATCCAGATCGCCAACGGTCGCGGCCTGGTGCCCAACCTCAAGACCATCGAGAAGCTGGGACAGGTGAAGATGAACGTGGAGCAACGGGTCAATTTCGCCAAGGATCACTTCGGGATCTTTGAGGAATAACGCCTCCGCTTGTGAACTGAGCGCGCCTGTGGCGCGCTTTTTTTATGGCTATTGTCTGTCGGCATATCCCCCCATCCAGCCATTCGGATCAGCACCTCATTTCGAAACAACGAGTACGCCAGCGAACGGCTGCTTGGAATAGCGATGGAGCGAGAAAAGTGTGACCGCAATGTCAGGGGATAGATAAATCGCAGATATAAAAAAAACCGGTGCCAAGGCACCGGTTTTTCAAGGAGAGTACGACCCGATTACAGGGAGTCAGCATTCTCGGACAGGTACTTGGCAACGCCGTCCGGAGAGGCTTGCATACCTTTTTTGCCTTTTTCCCACTGAGCCGGGCACACTTCGCCGTGCTCTTCGTGGAATTGCAGGGCATCGACCATGCGCAGCATCTCGTCGATGTTGCGGCCCAGCGGCAGATCGTTGACAACCTGGTGACGAACGACACCGTTCTTGTCGATCAGGAAGGAGCCACGGAACGCCACACCGGCTTCCGGATGCTCAACATCATAGGCTTTGCAGATTTCGTGTTTCACGTCGGCGATCAGCGGGTACTTGACCTGACCAATACCGCCATCTTCCACTTTGGTGTTGCGCCATGCGTTGTGGGAGAACTGGGAATCGATGGAAACACCGATCACTTCCACACCACGCTTCTGGAACTCTTCATAACGGTGATCGAAGGCAATCAGCTCAGACGGGCAGACGAAGGTGAAATCGAGCGGGTAGAAGAAGACGACAGCAGCTTTGCCTTTGATGTGGGATGACAGGTTGAATGAATCAACGATCTCGCCATTACCCAGAACAGCTGCGGCGGTAAAATCGGGTGCGGGACGGCCTACCAATACCATATTCAATTCCTCTTTATGTGAAGTGAACAATCCGGTGAGGATTGGGCTACCTAGAGCCAAGTCCATCTAATTCAAGCGACAAACTATAGACCCGGTGGTAGATTAGTTAAATCAAATTAAATAGATAGCATTAATCGGGTTTTTCTATGCAACGTTGGCCCAGCCTCAAACAGCTGCAATATCTGGTCGCTCTCGATGAGCACAAGAACTTCAACCGCGCCGCCAAGGCCTGTCATGTCAGCCAGTCGACCCTGAGTACCGGGATCCAGACGCTGGAGGACATGATGAACCTGCAACTGGTGGAGCGGGACCACAAGAGCTTCATTATGACCCCGGTCGGCATGGAAATCGTCGAGCGCGCTCGCAATTTGCTCTCCGATGCGCGGGATCTGATGGAACTCGGGCAACATCAGGGCGGCGTGATGCAGGGGACGGTGCGTCTTGGCTGCATTCCCACCATCGCCCCCTTCCTGCTGAGCAAGCTGCTGAAAGAGTGCAGCAAAACCTATCCTGACCTCGAATTGTTGCTGCGTGAAGACACCACCAGCAATCTGCTCAAGCAGCTGGAACAGGGTCAGCTCGACTTGCTGATCCTCGCCCTGCCCATCGAGATCGGTGGATTTCACTGCAAGACCGTCGGCCAGGATCCGTTCCACATGGTGATGCCCGCCAGCATGGCGGCCGGTCTGCATACCCCGTTCGACTACAAGGAGCTACCCAACCAGAGCATCTTCCTGCTGGAGCGGGAGCACTGCCTCACCGAGCACGCAGTGAGCGCCTGCCGCCTGCGGGACAAGAGCAAGATCAACCCGTTTGCTGCAACCAGCCTGCACACCCTGGTGCAGATGGTGGAAGCGGGTCTTGGCACCACCTTCCTGCCGCAGATGGCCATCGATGCCGGCATTCTTGCCAACTCCGATCTGGTGGCCATCCCGCTGCCGGGAGAGACCTCCTATCGCGAGATCGGGCTGGTCTGGCGCCCCAGCACCACCCGGGTGCAGACCTTCTACAAGCTGGCCGAGCTGCTTAAACCGCTGATCAGCCACAACAAGTGACAACAAACGCCAGCCCTCGGGTTGGCGTTTTTCAGTTCCCCGCCACATTTTTCCTATCGGAGACTAGGTCTGGAGCCAGATCCCTGTTTATGATGGAAAAGTTGTCGCGTGCCTTCCTGCCCCCAGAACGATTTGGCAGGATATGGCGCTCGATAAATGTCTCGTTTGGTAGACCCGTCCGTGGAGAGAGCCCGATGTATCGCAAGCTGCTGCTATCCCTGCTGACTCTGCTGCTGGCCGCCTGCTCCAGCACGCCGGAGCCACCTCCGGCCCCTCGGCAGAGCAGTGCCTTCGATGGCTTCTACCAACAGTGGCGCGGTGTCCCTTACCGCATGGGCGGCGCCAGCCGCGCCGGGTTAGACTGCTCCGCCTTCACCCAGCTCGCCTACAGTCAGGTGCTGGGCTTCAACCTGCCAAGAACCACCGAATCTCAGGCCAGCATTGGCAAACCGGTGGATCGCTACCGGCTGCAACACGGGGATCTGGTCTTCTTCAAAACCGGCTGGCAGCAGTACCATGTTGGGGTCTACACAGGTGCCGGCGAGTTTATTCACGCCTCCACCAGCAAGGGAGTGATCCGCTCCCGCCTCGACAACGTCTACTGGAACAGTCGCTACTGGCAGGCACGTCGGGTGACCCAGTAACCACTCAAACGCCTGCTTGCGGCACAAGTTGCGTGCCGATACTCTCCGTCAATCCCTGTCGCTATGTCGGGACACACAACCCACGCTTATAACTCAATTGGCCCCAAAGCCTGCATATCACACCATTTTGTGATAAGGTGGTGGCCAATTTTTAACACTTTCGCCTTTTTCTCATACGCTCTCTGTCCTGATTGATAACAAGCGAGGCAATAACAAGCAGCGCGCGGCGAAAGTGGAGTGTGGCGCAACACTGCCGGACGGGTGTCCCACAGCTGCAGTATCAAGGGTTAAATAGATAAGGAGATCGTGCAATGAAACAGTATCAAAGCTGGCTGGGGCAATACCTGATGAGTCGCCGTGACGGTGACCACGCCATGGCATGCGAGATGGCGAGTTCCATCTGCGAGTTCTGGCAGCAGCAGGGTGATGAAAACGAACTGGACAAATGGCAGCAGATTTACCAGAACCATCTGGAAAAGACCACTTGATCCCGACCATTGCCTTGCTGCCAGCCATCAGGTGTTGGCAGCAAGGCCACTCGCGACCAACCACCATCAGCCAACCCCTCTCCCCCAATTTTCCCGCTACGTTAAACCGCTACCTTCGTTCACTCGCGCTTTCCCATCTTCATTTTGCTCTTGCGCACCGGCCTCTGTTCATTCCATCTCGGCAGCCACTTCCTGCGCCCAGTCGATAAAGGCCTGGATCTTGGGACACGTCCGATTGGGCAGGGTCGCCATGTAATAACGCTGCTCGCACTTGACCTCCAAGCCGGGGAAAGGAGCCACCAGTTCGTTGCGTGCCAACCGCTTGCTCACCAGATTCTTGCGCCCCATGGCGATCCCGGCGTGATTCATGGCGGCGATGATGGCGAGATCCGAACGATCAAAACCCATGCTCAGCTGGCATTCCTCGAGGCTGACCCCGGCATGGCGAGCCCAGCAGCTCCATTCGTCGGTATCCGAGTCAAATCCCCATGCCTGCCGATCATGGAGCAGACGGCACAAGGACAAGTTGGCGGGATTGCCGACAAGCCCGTGCTGCTCGGCATATTCCGGGCTGCAGACCGGCAGCATGTACTCATCCATCAGCGGGTGGATGGCAAGCCGCTCCGGGCTCTTCTCATCGAAATAGAGGGTCAAATCGATGCCATAACCATGCAGGTTGATGTTCTCGTTGCCGGTGATGATATTGAGCTCGATCTGCGGATGCAGGCGGGAGAAATCAGCCAACCTGGGCACCAGCCAGCACTGGGCGATGGAGGGACGCGAATAGATGGTCAGGGTACCGGAGAGCTCCTGATTCTTGATCTCCAGGATCTCCTGATTGATGAACTCCAGCGAAGATTTGAGCGCCCAGAACACCCGCTGCCCATCCGCCGTCAGTACCACCTTGCGGTGAAAACGCTCAAAGAGTTTGAACCCCAGCTCCTCTTCCAGCGCGCTGATCCGGTGGCTCACGGCACTGGGACTCAGCGACAATTCATCAGCTGCCATGGCAAAAGATCCGTGGCGGGCGGCCGCCTCGAAGGTGTGCAGCTTGGCCAGCTGGTAGCCACTCAGCAGCTTGTTGCGCGATATGTAATTATCCCCGTTATACATTCATCCCCCTCTTCGCAATGGCCGCCGATGATACACCCACAGGCCACCTTCAGGATGAACCCAAAAGACCCAAAGAGTGTGATTTCGATAAATTGTGACCAATGTAGCGCCTTTGCATCATCTCATTTCATCCAAGTGGTCGATTTCATCATTTGTCAGCCCCACCTCATTTTCATTCAATAAGCGCATAAACAATCACACAAAACAGATGTCGAGGCGCAGTATGAGTTCAGAGGTATGGGTCATCGCTACCTTGCTAAGTAGCATCGTTCTTATCGTGGTCACCATAGTGAAGGGCAAGATCCACCCCTTTCTTGCCCTGCTGCTGGCCAGCTTCTATGTGGGCACCCTGATGGGAATGGAGCCCCTCAAGATGGTCAGCGCCATGGAAGAGGGGATTGGCGGCACGCTCGGCTTTCTCGCCGCCGTCATCGGCCTTGGCACCATACTCGGCAAGATGATGGAGGTGTCAGGGGCAGCGGAGCGCATCGGTCTCGCCCTGCAGAGATGCCGCTGGCTTTCGCCTCAGGTCATCATGGTGCTGGTGGGTCTGGTGTGCGGCATCACCCTGTTTGTCGAAGTCGGCGTGGTGCTGCTGATCCCGCTGGCCTTCTCCATCGCCCGCAAGACCAACACCTCGCTGCTCAAGCTGGCCATTCCGCTCTGCACCGCCCTGATGGCCGTGCACTGCATAGTGCCGCCGCACCCTGCTGCCCTCTATGTCACCAATCAGCTGGGCGCCGATGTCGGTTCCGTCATCGTCTATGGTCTGGCGGTCGGCCTCTTCGCCTCTCTTATCGGCGGCCCTCTGTTCCTTAAACTGCTGGGTAACCGGCTCCCGTTCAAGGGGGTACCCGATGCCTTTGCCGACATCAAGGCGCGCGATGAGGCCACTCTCCCGACCTTGAGCGCCTCGCTCTTTACCGTGCTGCTGCCCATCCTGCTGATGCTGGCCAAGACGGTGGCCGAGCTCAATATGGATCACGCCAGCCACCTCTACACCGTGCTGGAGTTTATCGGCAACCCCATCACCGCCATGTTTATCGCAGCCTTCACCGCCTACTACGTGCTGGGGATCCGCCAGCAAATGAAGATGGAGGGACTGCTGAACAAGACCGAGGAGTGCTTCTCCTCCATCGCCAACATTCTGCTCATCATCGGTGCGGGTGGCGCCTTCAACGGGGTGCTCAAGGCAAGTGGCCTGGGCGATAGCCTGGCCACCATCCTCTCCCAGCTGGATATGCACCCCATTCTGCTGGCCTGGCTGGTTGCCATCGTGCTACACGCCGCCGTGGGCTCCGCCACCGTCGCCATGATGGGCGCCACCGCCATCGTCTCCCCCATCATGGTGCACTACCCGAACATCAGCCCGGAGATCATGACCCTGGCCATCGGCTCCGGTGCCATTGGCTGCACCATGGTGACTGACTCTCTGTTCTGGCTGGTCAAGCAGTATTGCGGCGCCACCCTGAACGAAACGCTCAAGTACTACACCACCGCCACCTTTGTCGCCTCCCTGATGGCGCTGGCCGGTACCTTCCTGCTCTCCTTTATCGTGTAACAAGACCGAGAACACTATGAAAAACATCGACGTACAACAGCTCACAGCGCAATTTCCACTGGTGCAATCCCTGATCGCGCTTGAGCCAGTCACCTGGTTCAACCCCAACACCACCACTCTGGCTGCCGGTCTGCCCTATGTGGGGCTCGATAACAACAATGTGGCGGACGCTTCCGCTCGGCTGGCCCGCTTCGCCCCCTACATGTGCGAAGCCTTCCCCGAGACCCGCGCCAGCAACGGTATTCTGGAGTCCGACATCGCCGCTATTCCGGCGATGCAGGCCACGCTCAACCAGCGTTATGGCGTTGAAGTCACCGGCAGGCTGCTGCTGAAAAAAGACAGTCACCTGCCCATCTCCGGCTCCATCAAGGCGCGAGGCGGTATCTACGAGGTGCTGACTCACGCCGAACAGTTGGCGATCAAGGCAGGACTGCTCTGCGAAGAGGATGACTACCGAAAACTGTTCAGCGACGAGTTTCGCCAGTTCTTCAGCCAGTACAGCATCGCAGTGGGCTCCACCGGCAACCTTGGCATGTCCATCGGCATCATGAGCGCCAAGCTCGGCTTTACCGTCACCGTCCACATGTCAGCCGATGCGCGGGAGTGGAAGAAGCGCAAGCTGCGCGAACACGGCGCCATCGTGGTCGAATATGCCGAAGATTATGGAGTTGCGGTGGAACAGGGGCGCAAAGAGGCCGAGCGCGATCCCAACTGCTTCTTTATCGACGACGAGAACTCCCGCACCCTGTTCCTCGGCTACTCGGTAGCGGGCGAGCGGGTGAAAAAGCAGTTCGACCAGATGGGTATCAAGGTGGATGCCGACCACCCGCTGTTCGTCTACCTGCCTTGCGGCGTGGGTGGCGGCCCGGGCGGCGTGGCCTTTGGTCTCAAGCTCGCGTTCGGGGATAACGTCCACTGCTTCTTCGCCGAGCCCACTCACTCCCCCTGCATGTTGCTGGGGGTCCACACCGGATTGCACGATGCCATTGCGGTGCAGGATCTGGGCATCGATAACCTCACCGCAGCCGACGGCCTCGCGGTAGGTCGCGCCTCCGGCTTCGTCGGCCGCGCCATGGAGCGGCTGCTGGCGGGCTTCTACACCCTGAGCGATCAGGAGATGTATGACCTGCTGGGACTGCTGGCGCGCGATGAACAGATCACACTCGAACCTTCTGCTCTGGCGGGTATGGCCGGCCCGTGGCGGGTGGCTGCCAATCCCGAGTGGCTCACCGGGCGCGGTTTCGATGCCGCAACCATGGCACAGGCCACCCATCTGGTGTGGGCCACCGGCGGTGGCATGGTGCCCGCCGAAGAGATGGCAAAGTACCTGGCCAGCGCCAAGATCTAGGCTTTTTCTCCACATTTATCTGTAAATCAACCCGCCATCACGGCGGGTTTTCTGTTTTGGGAACAAGGGGATGGGGCTGTTCTGTCGCAGTCCATGGCGACAATTTCCCCAAGTTGGTCAGTTTGTGCTAAAATGGCGCTCATTTTTTGACATCTCGCGTCACGTTCGCCGCCAGATTGCCCATCAGGCTCTCTGCCCGAGCCGTGACTTTGCACCATCATGCCTGATGATGTTCCCCCCAGGATGAGCCGACAGGCTCCCGTCAAGGTGGGCACCCTCAAGGGCACATGAGATAAGGAGATCGGGTAATGAAACAATATCAAAGCTGGCTGGGAGATTATCTGATGAGTCGACGTGACGGAGATCACGCGATGGCTTCGGAACTTGCCAACACCATCTGCGCCTTCTGGAAGGCCCAGGGTGATGAAGCAGAAACCAGCAAATGGCAGCAACGCTATCAGCAACACGTAGAGCAGGCGCAATAAGCCCCTTTACTCTTTCGCGATAAAAAAACCGGCGCACATGGCGCCGGTTTTGCATTTATGGCAAGCAGCAGATTACATCTGATCGATCATGTCCTGAGCAAACTGGGAGCAGGAGCGCAGAGTGGCCCCTTCCATCAGACGCTCGAAGTCATAGGTGACGGTCTTGTTTCGGATCGCCGCTTCCATCCCCTTGATGATGAGATCGGCTGCTTCGACCCAACCCATGTGGCGCAGCATCATCTCGGCGGAGAGGATGAGGGAGCCCGGATTGACCTTGTCCTGACCGGCATACTTCGGTGCAGTACCGTGGGTCGCTTCGAACAGGGCCACACCGTCACCGATGTTGGCACCCGGCGCGATGCCGATACCGCCTACCTGAGCGGCCAGCGCGTCGGAGATGTAGTCGCCGTTGAGGTTCATACAGGCGATGACGTCATACTCGGCCGGACGCAGCAGGATCTGCTGCAAGAAGGCATCGGCGATGACATCCTTGATGACGATGGTCTTGCCGGTTTTCGGGTTCTTGAAGGAGCACCAGGGGCCGCCGTCAATCAGCTGGGCACCGTACTCGTTCTGGGCCAGAGCATAGCCCCAATCCTTGAAGGCACCTTCGGTGAACTTCATGATGTTGCCCTTGTGCACCAGGGTCACGGAGTCGCGATCGTTGTCGATGGCATACTCGATGGCGGCACGCACCAGACGCTCGGTACCGGCCTTGGACATCGGCTTGATGCCGATCCCGCAGGATTCGGGGAAGCGAATTTTCTTCACGCCCATCTCGTTTTGCAGGAAGGCGATCACCTTGTTCGCTTCGGCGCTGTCAGCCTTCCACTCGATACCGGCGTAGATGTCTTCGGCGTTTTCGCGGAAGATCACCATGTCGGTCAGATCAGGACGCTTCACCGGACTAGGGGTGCCATCGTAGTAACGTACTGGGCGCAGGCAGATGTAGAGATCCAGCTCCTGACGCAGGGCCACGTTGAGAGAGCGGATACCGCCGCCGACCGGCGTGGTCAGCGGGCCCTTGATGGCCACGCAGTATTCGCGAATGAAATCCAGGGTTTCGGCCGGCAGCCAGGCACCTTCACCATAAACATGAGTCGATTTCTCGCCGGTGTAGATCTCCATCCAGGCGATCTTGCGCTCGCCCTTGTAGGCTTTCTCGACCGCAGCATTCACCACATTCAACATGGCCGGGGTCACGTCAACACCGATGCCATCCCCTTCGATAAACGGAATGATCGGATGGTTGGGAACCTGCAGCTTGCCGTTAGCATCGACTGTGATTTTCTGGCCCTGGGTCGGGATAACTACTTTGCTTTCCATCGGCATCTCCTAACTTCCGTTTGTTATCAACTTGTTTGTTGCGCGCGGCCATCTTAGCCCATTCATTTTCATAATAAAACGACAAGAAAGCATGTCAGACCAAAGAGGTAGCCACCCGCCAGTGCGCCGTCACAACGTCTTGCCGACCGCGCCCCGTTATCCCTCCAGCTCGCTGGCCGCCGCCTGCGGCTGACTCAGGGAACGGTACTGGGAAGGGGTCAAGCCGGTCTTCTGTTTGAACACCCGGCAGAAGTAGTTCACGTCGGTAAACCCGCAGCGATTGGCGACCTCTTCGAGACGGAAGCGATACTTTTTCAGCATGAACTTGGCCCGCTCCAGCCGCACCCAGCTGATGTAGTCCGCCAGCCGCATGTGCCCCTGCTGGCGGAACAGACGTGAGAGGTGGCTGGGGGAGAGATTGAAGCGGGCGGCGATGCATTCGCGACTGATGGGGCGGTGGAAATTTTCCTGAATGTAGATGCAGATGCCGTGAAAAAGATCGGAGCCACGAGGACGACCGCTCTCCGACTCCACCAGCAACTGCCGTGAGTAACTGAGCAGCGCCTGCAGCAGGTGATTGTCCATCGGTGCCCTTATCGGCTCCTGCGCCAAGGTGTTGAGGGAGAGCAGGATATGATCGAGCGCCCGTCCGGCACCGGCCTGAATACTGTGCTTCTGCACATCGAAGAAACCGGTGTCTCCCTTGTGCTTGCTCACCAGACTGAACCCTATCTGACGCTTGCCGAACAACAGGCTGAGCACGGAACAGTCATTGTCCCAATCCGGCTTGTTCCAGCCGTTGGGGGGAATGTACATCGCCTCTCGCGGCCCCATCTGTACTGACTGCACATCCCCTTCCGGGGACCAGATCTGGTTGAGATAGTGGCCGCTGAAGACCAGCTCGAGACGCGGAAAATTGACCTGATAACTGAAGCAGGGAGGCACCCCTTTGTCAGAGGCAAACAACACCTTCTCAAAGCCTCCCCCCTCACTTAGAAAGCCGTCCAACAGCTGGGTAAAGATGATACTCATGAATGATCCTGATCAAGATGCAGAGAGCAACCGATTGCGGTGCGCTGCCCCTGCCATGCTATAGTCCGCGCCAGACTGAAATTCCCAAAAAATCGTTCTGATACAAGGAGCCATCCATGAGCTACCCGCCGTTTTTCCTAATGTGCAACCCGATCCAGGATTATGTCTGGGGCAGTCGTGACTCCCTGACCACGCTGTTTGGCATCAAAAATCCCGAAGGCAAACCACAAGCTGAACTGTGGATGGGCGCTCACCCCAATGGCTGTTCCGAAGTGACCCTGGCAGGCGAGAGCGTGAAGCTATCCAGCCTGATTGACGCCAACCCCACCGCCATGTTGGGCGAAGCTACCCAGGCTCGTTTCGGCTCACTCCCCTTCCTGTTCAAGGTGCTCTGCGCCGAGCAAGCCCTCTCCATTCAGGTACACCCGAGCAAGGCACAGGCCGAAGCCGGTTTTGCCAAAGAAGAGGCCGCGGGCATCGATATCAAGGCGAGCAACCGCAACTACAAGGATCCGAACCACAAGCCGGAGCTGGTCTTTGCCCTCACCCGCTATCAGGCGATGAACGGCTTTCGCTCCATCCCGGCCATCCTGGCCCTGTTCGATCGCATGGCGCTGCCCGCACTGGTCGACCTGACCGCGGCGCTTCGCCAGTCACAGGATGAAGCTGGCCTGCAACACTTCTTCCACCAGTTGCTGATCCTCAGCGGTGATCGCAAGGACGAGGCGCTGGCTGGCCTGCTGGCCTATGCCGCCGCCCATCAGGATGAAGAGACTTTCGCCACCATCAGCAATCTGGCCAACCAGTACCCGGGGGATGTGGGGCTCTTCTCGCCGTTGCTGCTCAACGTGGTGACACTTGAGCCGGGTCAGGCGATGTTCCTCGATGCCCAGACCCCCCACGCCTACATCCACGGCACTGGTCTGGAGATCATGGCCAACTCGGACAACGTGCTGCGTGCCGGTCTGACCCCCAAATACATGGATGTGCCGGAGCTGCTGGCCTGCACCCGCTGTGTCGCCAAACCGGACGACCAGATCCTGCTCACCCCTCGCATGGAAGGCACAGTACAGCACTTCGACGTGCCGGTACCGGACTTCACCTTCAGCGTATATGGCGCAGGCGAACATGCCCTCACCACCGGCAATGCCGAGATCCTGTTCGCCATCGATGGGCCCATCACCCTCATTGGCCAGGATGGCGAGCGTCTGACACTGACCATAGGGCAATCTGCATTTGTACCCGCCAGCACCGGCGATTATCGCGTGACGGCTGAAGGGCGTTTTGCCCGCGCCAGCAACCGCTAATCCTGGTGGGCCATCGGCTCATCACCATCTGTTCAAAGGGCCCTGCAGGGCCCTTTTTTTTTCAGCTCATCTGACCATGTGGAGCACGGTACGACTCACAAAATCGGTCATTTAACTCAACGTCGAAGAATAACACGCTGACTTATAATGATTAATATCATTTAGCCTCCGTGGTCACGCCACCCTGCGGTTATGCGAGCCAGCTCACACCCTTCCCCACACGTCATAAAAATCCAGTTAATGCCATTTTTTTCCTCTGTCCCAGGATATTAATCAACGAAATAATAGAAACCGTTAATTTACAGGCAGCAGGAAAAACATTTAAGAGCATTTATATATTCCAGATGTAACACAGCTCACCCCCTTACTTCATCAATGTAAGGGGCGATTTTTTTAAATCAGGCTATGGATGCCTGTTATTTCCCTGCGTTTTTATTTTTCCGCCTGTATAGCCAGATCGTTTTCACTATCCATTTTATCTGGCTGATATTCCCCCCGTCACCCTCTATATCCAGTGACAGTCGGGGTAATACATGCAGATGGCTCTCTCATCCGGCAGATATTCATTGGCTGGCCCGGCGTTCTGCATTATCTGTTTTTATACGTTCGATACCCTACTTTCATTAACCTGTGGCGACAAATATGAAACTGAAACGTTCCCTGCTCGCATGTGCCGTACTGGCTGGCCTGGTTGGTATATCCGGTTGTCAAAATGACTCGGATACCGCTGTCGATAACAATAAAGAGACGAACGTCTCCCGTTACGTCAATCCGTTCATCGGCACAGGTAATTTGGGCAACACCTATCCTGGTGCCACTACCCCGCATGGCATGGTGCAACTGTCGCCCAATAATGGGGCCAATGGCTGGGAATATATCTCCGGCTATTACTACAACGACAACCGCCTCGCCGGGTTTTCCCACACTCACCTCTCGGGGGCCGGAGCTGGAGATCTCAACGATATTCTGGTGATGCCGATCAACTCACGCTCCAATTTCATGCTGAACGAGGGGTCGGCCTCACTGAATCTGGAGGCCTCCCGCTACAGCCACAAGGATGAAGAGGCAACAGCGGGCTACTATAAGGTCAATCTGAAGGATTACGGGATCAAGGCCGAGCTGACCGCCTCGGATCGAGTGGGAGTCCATCGCTACACCTTCCCGCAAGATCAAAAATCGGAAATCGTGGTCAACCTCGGCTTCAAGGTCAACTGGGACTACACCTCCGACTCCTATCTGAAATGGGACAAAACCCACAACCGGATCGAGGGCCATCGCTTCTCTGACGGCTGGGCCCCCAGCCAGAAAGAGTTCTTCGTGATGGAGTTCGACCAGCCCATCAAAAACATCCGCTTCGCCTACTTTGACAAAGACCAAAACCGCTATCTGGACCTGCCGGAAGGCACCACCGAGATCGGCAACGAGACCCGTGGCAAATATCAGTACGCGCGTGCCTATGTTGAATTCGATACCGCGCAAGCCGGTTTGACCGTTGAGGCAAAAGTCGCGCTATCCAACGTCGAGATCGGCCGGGATGGCAACGCTGGCGCCTCACTCAACATGACCGAGGTGGCTAATATGTCATTTGACGATGTCCGTCAGGCTGCGACCCAAAAATGGGAAAAGGAGCTGGGCAAGATCCGGGTCAGTGGGGATGAGGAGTACAAACAGACCTTCTATACCGCGCTCTACCACACCTATCTGGGCCAGACCATTCACTCTGATCTGGACGGGCGTTACCGTCAGGTGCATCAGGGGCGCAACGCCTATCCGGATGGCAACACACCGTGGGGCGAGCAGATCGATACCCTCAAGGAGTCGGTTCGTACCGCCGATGCCAACCGGGATGGCAAAGCGGACTTTACCCGTTACGACACCTTCTCCCTGTGGGACACCTACCGCGCAGTACAACCCCTCTCGTCACTGCTGGAGCCGGATCGCCTCGCCGATGTGGTGCTCTCCATGCTCTCCTACGCCGAGGAGGAGTGGATGGACGATCTGGGCAACCTGCGCAAGGGCAGATTGCCGGAGTGGACCTTCAAGGGTAACGAGACCGGCATGATGATGGGGATGCACTCCACGCCGGTGATCCACGACGTGCTCTCCAAAGGCTCTCTGGACAGACGGATGATCGCGCTGGGCTTCAGCGATGCGGAACGTCAGGAGATCAAGGAGCGACTGGTGACCGCCATGATCACCGACGCCCGCGCAGCCACCAGCCAGGGGGTCGCCTGGATCAAGGAGTACGAGCAGCAAGGCTATGTACCTGCCCAGTTGCATGACACACCGCCGGGCAATGACTGGGAATCTCACTCCCCCTTCAAGGATGCCTGGACCTCCTCCTATTCGCTGGAGTACTCCATGAATGACTGGGCGATCGCCCAATCGATCAAGGCAGTATTTGGCGAAAGTGACCCCCGCTATCAGGAGTTTGCCGATCGATCCAAGAACTGGCAGGCGCAGTTTGACTTTGGCGGCAAGCAGTACAAGGGGTGGTTCAAGGCCCGCGACTACGCTGGCAACTTCATTGATGCCGGTTGGGTTGACCCGAAAACCGGCCGGGCAGTGGGCAAGGATTGGCGCCCCGACATGTTTAACTGGTCATTCGCCGAGTCCAATGGCTGGCAATACGCCTTCAGCGTTCAACATGACATTCATGGCCTGGTCGATCTGATGACCCGCTTCGATCAGACCCAGAATCCTCAGGCCAAACGGGGCGAGCTGTTTGCCAAACGGCTGGACGAGTATTGGAGTACCTATCCGGATCGCAACGCTGGCGACAACCAGTTCCCGGTATTCAACACCGGCAACGTGGGACAGCATGTGCAGGGCAACGAGCCCGATATCCATGTGCCCTACCTCTACAACTACGTAGGACAGCCCTGGAAGGGACAGGCCGCCATCGTGGCAGCCACCAACGTCTGCTACAAGAATACCCCTGACGGCATCTGTGGCAACGATGACTTTGGCACCCTCTCTGCCTGGTTCGTGTTCCGGGCGCTGGGCTTCTTCCCGGTCAATGCCTCCTCCGGCATCTACGAGATTGGCACCCCCATGTTCGAAACCGCCTCGCTCGATGTGGGTGCGGGCAAACAGTTCACCGTCACGGCCCAGAATGTCAGCCGCGACAACATCTACATCCAGTCCGCTCGCCTCAATGGCAGCGAGTTCAATCGCAGCTACCTCACCCATGAGGAAATCCTCAGTGGCGGCAAGCTTGAATTCGTGATGGGCGATAGCCCCAACCAGAATTGGGGCAGCCAGCCGGAAGATCTGCCGCCCGCGCAAGGTATCGGCACCTTCCTGCACGAAGGCGACCTGCCTGCCGGTTCCCGTTAATCACCTGTTCGGGGGAGGACTTCCTCCCCCATCACCACTCAAAAATGGAATGACCATGTTCAAGTGCAATCTTCTTTCTCTTGCGGTGATTGCCGCACTGACCGGTGGCATCGCCGGTTGCGACAGTGAGAGCGAGTCTACCGCTATCGAGAAACCGGTAACTCCGGTTGTCGATCTGTCGGTACTGAAATACGTTGACCCCATGATAGGCACCGCCGCATCAGGCCACACCTTCCCCGGCGCCACCCGTCCGGCTGGCATGGTGCAACTCTCGCCGGATACCTTTATTGGCTCCAATACCGATCACGAGAGCGGACTCAACCCCTGGCACTCAGCCTCCGGCTACTGGGACTCTTCCAATTACCTCACGGGCGAGATCGTCGCAACCGATGTTCCGCTCTACGGCTTCTCCCATACCCATCTCTCCGGCACCGGCGCTACCGATCTGGGCGACATTCTGGTACTGCCCTACGCCGAGATGACCGACGCCCAGATAAACGCCTTTGACAAAACCAATGAGCACGCCAGCGCCGGTTATTACAAAACCAGACTGAACAAGGGGGAGATTGAAGTTGAGCTGACCACCACCAAACGGGTCGGTTTGCACCGTTACACCTTCGCCAAGGGGGCTGATCGCAATGTGAAATTCGATCTGGGCCATACCCTGCAGAACAACAACGGCCAATCGCTGAAAAACAAAATCGAAGTGGTGGATGAGTACACCCTGCGTGGCCGCAAAACCTCCACTGGCTGGTTCCAGGGACAGAACCATCAGGGCCAGAACATCTTCTTCTACGCCAAATTCAACCAACCTGTGGCCAGGGCCATGCTGGGCGAGCAGGACAAGATGCCGACCCGGGAGATGCGCCCCAACAGCGTCTATCAAGGGGATGACCTGACCGCCTACCTCAATTTTGGCCAGGGTGACCAACCGCTCGAGATCCGGGTCGGTATCTCGGCGGTGAGCTGGCAAGGAGCACAGAAGAATCTGGAAGCGGAAGCCCCCTCCTTTGATTTTGCCAAGGTGAAGTCAGACGCCGAATACGCGTGGGCCGAAAAGCTGGCAACACTCAAAACCGAAGGGGGGACGGAAACCGAGAAGACCAATTTCTACACCGCCCTCTACCACATGATGATCGCCCCTATCGAGCTCTACGATGTGGATGGCAAGTATCTTGATATGCAGGGCACCCTGCGCACCCTGCAACCAGGTGATACCCCCAACTACTCCATCTACTCGACCTGGGATACCTTCCGCGCCGTTCACCCCATGTGGACCATCATGGACCCGCCACAGGCGACTCTCTACGCCAAGGATCTGATCCGCAAATCCAACGTGGAGTTCGGCCTGCTGCCCAAGTGGGAAGGCCACGGCTCGGAAACCGGCACCATGATTGGCTACCCCTCGGCGGCCATCCTTGCCGATGCGGTGACCAAGGGGCTGATCGATGCGCAAGAGGCACTGGAAGCCTCGGTCAAATCGGCCCACTACCGGCCTGCCGATTACCCGCAGATCCATGACGACATCCTGAGTTCACTGATGGCCGGTCAGCTCAGCTATCACGAGAAAGAGCAGTGCGTCCGTTATCCCAACTGGAACTCGGTCTCCTACTCGCTGGAGTTCTCTTTCTACGACTGGACCATCGCCGAGATGGCGAAAGCCGCGGGCGACATGACAACCTATCAAGAGTTCAAGGCACGCTCCTACAACTCGCTCAAACATTGGGATCCCCAGGCCGGCAATGCCGATGGCAAAGGCTTCTTCGTACCGACCGAGCTGAAAAACGGCGACCCGTGCGCCCTGAAATACGCGCCAGCCGATTTCGACCCCTACAAGTCGGATGCCTTCTACTACACCGAGGGCAACGCCTGGCAGTGGCAGTGGTCATTTATGCAGGATCTCGACAAGCTGACCGAGATCATGGGCGGCCAGCAGGGGCTGAACGACAAGCTCGACAACCTGTTCAATGCCGACCCCAATGGGGGCGAAGCACATCAGGACATGACCGGTTACATCGGGCAGTACATTCATGGCAACGAACCCTCCCACCACGTCATCTATCTCTACAATCGCACCGCCCAGCCCTGGAAAGCGCAGGAGTACCTCGACCGGGTCTATAAGGAGTTCTACAAAACCACCCCGGATGGTCTGATCGGCAATGAAGACGTCGGCCAGATGTCGGCCTGGTACATCATGAGCGCCATGGGCTTTTATCAAATCGCCCCAGGCGACCCGACCTACACCATCGGTCGTCCCATCTTCGACAAGGTCACCATCAACCTGCCCGACGGTCAGTTCAACGTGGTGGCGCAGAACAATGGTCCGGACAACCTCTATATCAAAGAGGTCACCATCAATGGCAAGCCACTCAACCAGTACAACACCTTCGCCCACAGCGAGATCCGTCCCGGTGGTGAGCTGCGTTTTGTGATGACCAACCAGCAACCGACCCAGTAACGCTACAAGCGGCAAGCCACCCGGCTTGCCGCTTGTTCATCCCCGGAATTTGAGGAACAACAATGTTCAAACCCCACAAGCTGGCCATCATGGTGACAGCCCTGCTTGGCCTCTATGGCTGCAACACAAACGATGAGACTACTGACAATGGCCGCCCCGATAATGCCCTGCAGGTGCTGCAATATGTCGATCCGCTGATCGGCACCGATGGGCTGGGCAATGTCAATCCGGCCCCTGTCATGCCGGAAGGGATGATCCAGCCGGGCCCGGACAACTGGAATCCGGCCAACTGGAATGGCAAGGGATCCCCTTCCGACTATCACCACCATCTGGCCAAGCTTTCCGGCTTCAGCAGCACCCATATCTCGGGGGCAGGCAAGGGGGATCTCAATGATTTCGCCTTCTTGCCCTTCACCGGCAACAATACCGACCCGGTCACCATCAACAAGCCTGGCGAACTGTCGGAGGTGGGCTATTACAAAGCGGATCTGGTGGAGACCGGCATCAAGGCCGAACTCACTGCCACCCTGCGGGTCGCCTTCCACCGTTACAGCTATCCGGCGGGTGAAGATCGCAAAGTCCAGCTTGATCTGCAGCACGAGCTGCTGGAGCAGTATGGCAACCACTCCCGCAATATTTACTTCAAGCGGGTGAGCGACAACGCCATTGCCGGAGCCAGAACCAGCAACGAGTGGGGGCAGTGGCAGACGGTCTTTTTCTACGCCGAGTTTTCCGAGCCGTTTGTGGATCAGATCCTCTATGTCGATGGCAAATTGAGCAACGACGCCGAGGTGGGGTTGGCCGATTACATCGGGTATGGCGAAACCAGACCCCGGGTACGGGATGTGGTGACCCAACTCAACTTTGCCAAAGGGGAACGGCCCATCACCATGAAGATGGCCATCTCGGGCACCGGCATTGAGGGGGCCATGGCCAACCTGCGCGCCGATGAACATGGCTACCGCTTCGATCAGGTGGTGAAGGAGAACAAGCAGGCATGGGCGAAAGTGCTCAATAAGTTCACCCTGGAGGGTGGCAGCGATGCCGACAAGACGATGTTTTATACCTCGCTCTATCGCACCAACATCGCCCCCTTCGTCTATCAGGATGTGGATGGTCAATATCGCGGAATGGATGGCAAGGTGCATCAGGCCAAGCCGGGCTTTACCAACTATTCGGTCTACTCCATGTGGGACACCTTCCGCGCCGCCCACCCATTGAAGACCATCATCGAAAAAGAGCGATCCATCGACTATGTGCACGATCTGCTCAACAAATATAAAACCGGCGGCAT
This sequence comes from Aeromonas sp. Y318-3, assembly GCF_027706185.1. Classification (NCBI taxonomy): domain Bacteria; kingdom Pseudomonadati; phylum Pseudomonadota; class Gammaproteobacteria; order Aeromonadales; family Aeromonadaceae; genus Aeromonas; species Aeromonas sp. Y318-3. The sequence continues at coordinate 210,930 of NZ_JAPDCN010000008.1, read as the reverse complement.
CATGCCCAAATGGGAGCTGCACTCCGACTATACCGGCGAGATGGTCGGCTACCCGGCGGTCTCCATCATCGCCGACGTCATCGTCAAATACCCGGATGCATTCACACAGGAAGAGATAAAGCTGGCGCTGCAGGCGGCCAATGTCTCCGCCAACTTTGACCTCGCGCTGACCAAAAGCTGGGTGCCCTATCAGGATCCCTGGAACGGCGACAAGCGCTTCACCGTGATGACCCGTCACGGCCAGTATGCCGAGCAGCACGGCTATGTCCCCGCCAACGTCAAACTCAAGCCGGAAGAGGGCGGCATGGCGCAGGACAAGTACGATGAACTGGTCAACGAGTCCGTCTCGTACGGTGTCGAGAATGCCTACTATGACTGGTGTATCGCCCAGCTGGCCCGACTGGCTGGCGACAAATCTGCCGAGAACCGCTATCTGGCCCGGGCGACTACCTGGCGCGCCTATTTTGACTACAACCCGGCGCAATATGGCAAATATGGCGCGACCGGCTTTATGCGCCCCAAAAATTACGATGGCAGCTGGGTCAACAATTACCCCTCCTGCGCCATCGATGAAAACGGCAATCCCGTTACAACACCACAAAACTGTGACACCAACGACAGCAGCCGTTATGACATCTTCTGGCCCTATCGGGCCGAGCACAGGGGGCAGGACTTTACCGAAGGCAACACCTGGCAGTGGAGCTGGTTTGTTCCCCACGATATCGAGGGGCTCAAAGAGGTGATGGGGGGCGAGGAGGGATTCCGGAAGAATCTGGATGCCCTCTTCACCGCCAACTCCAACGCCGATACCTCGCAAGGGGATATGACCGGCTATATCGGCCAGTTCGTGATGGGTAACGAGCCGGATCACCATGTCCCCTACCTCTATAACTGGACCAGAGAGCCGTGGAAAACCCAGGAGTATGTGGATCAGGCGGTACGCAGCTTCTTCCACCCGGCCACCACAGGGCTGATTGGCAATGAGGATGTGGGGCAAATGTCCGCTTGGTACATCATGAGTGCGCTGGGCTTCTATCAGGTCACGCCGGGGCTCCCGGTCTACACCATAGGTCGGCCACTGTTTGACAAGGTGACCATGGATATCGATGGCGGAAAATTCACCGTGATCGCCGAAAACAATGGTCCCCAAAATATCTATGTGGAATCGGTCACCATCAATGGCAAACCGTTGGGGGAAAACCTGACGTTCAGCCACAGCGATATTCGGGCTGGTGGTGAACTGAAATTTATCATGACGGCGCAAAAACCGATCCGCTCAGATAATAAATAACCATCATGCATTATCAATATATGTTCAGGCCCAAAGCTTCCTTTGGGCCTCTTTTTTTTGTCGACTCACCAAGCACCTCAAAAAATATGAGATGTTGCATCAGATGATGCGCAGATCACAAACAGACTGCCTTGCCACAAAAATCTAGTGAATGACACTTTTTTACTCTGTCGATGAAACAGATGGCATGGGAATAATAGTGCTCGCCGGGATCAATGCCATCGAGCACCAATATTGCTCAGGGATCGCTCCGGTCTCATAAAAATAGATCATGACTGCTCACCCTCTACCCGATGGAGCCGCTCAATATGTTCAAGAAAAATATTCTGGCCATTGTCCTGACCAGCACAGTAGCCATGTTATCCGGCTGCGATTCAGATAACAGCAGCGACAATAACGACGATCAAAAGCCAACGCCAACCAATGTGTTGCAATATGTGAACCCATTCGTTGGCACTGGCTTTAACGGTCACACCTTTCCCGGCCCTGTGGTACCGGAGGGCATGGTGCAACTCTCGCCGGATACCGAGTTGATAGGCTGGCACTCCTCCTCCGGCTATCACTTTGACAAAGATACCCTGTTCGGATTTTCCCACACCCACCTCTCAGGCACCGGCATGGGGGGGCTGGGGGATATTCTGTTCCTGCCCTTTACCGAAGATAAATCCAAATACATCGAGCAAAGCGATGATTACCGCAAAGCCATCTCGGTCAAAATGGACAAAAAATCCGAGCAGGCCGAGCCTGGCTACTATGCGGTGCGCATCGCCGAGAATGGCATCAAGGCCGAGCTGACCGCCTCCGAGCGGGTGGGCTTTCACCGCTACACCTATCCGCAGGGGCAACCCCAACGGCTGAAGATCGATTTGAACTCGATCCTCAACAGCGACTGGGGATCGAGTTCGCTGCGCAACAAACTCACCGTCAGCGAAGATGGCTACACCATCACCGGCGAGCGAGATGCGACTCACTTCTCCGGCTGGGCGAAAAACCAGAAGATCTTCTTCCATGCGACCTTCGACAAGAAGATCAAAGGGGTCTACATCCTCGCTGGTGGTGTGCCGGTAGAGGGCTTGAGCGCCGAGCATAAGGCCAAATCCAAAGCGGATGTCACCGCTTACGTCGAATTTGAAGAGGGCGGCTCAGCCCAACTGAACGCCAAAGTTGCCCTATCGGCGGTCGATGCCACCGGCGCATGGAACAACTACCAGGCCGAAGGGGATGTTTCGTTTGACGAGGCCCGCGCCAACGCCCGCGACAAGTGGGCCAACGCCCTCAATTTCACCATCGAGGGGGGCAGCAAGGAGCAACACGAGATCTTCTACACCGCCCTCTACCACACCAAGATCGCCCCCATCGTCCATCAGGATGTGGATGGCAACTACCGCGGCATGGGCAAAGGGGCGCAGGCCAAGGGGGAAGGCAACTACTCCATCCACTATGGCCAGGCAAGCGAAGATCAGCCCAACTTCTCGGTCTACTCACTGTGGGACACCCAGCGAGCGCTGCACCCGCTTAAAACCATCACCGAACCCACCCGCGCCGTGCAGTATGCCAAGAACCTGCTCCAGAAGTATCTGGAGAGCGGCCTGCTGCCCAAGTGGGAGCATCTGGGGGATGAGACAGGCACCATGGTGGGCTATCCGGCGGTGGTGGTGATTGCCGACGCCATCACCAAATACCCCGATGCCTTCACTGCGCAGGAGAAAAATCTGGCGCTCACGGCCGCCATCGACTCCTCCACCTATACCAACTACCCCATGCTGGCGACCGAGTGGGACAAGGCGGTGCTGGACAAGACCCTGACCAACCACATCGATTACATCGAGAAGAACGGCTTCGCCCCGGCAGTGCAGCGGATCGACGGTCAGCCCGTCTTCGCTGACTACACCCTCGAGTCAGTCTCCTACGGTCTGGAAAACGCCTTCTATGACTGGGCCATCGCCCGGATCGCCAAGGCGGCCGGCAACCCGACGGCCGAAGCGCGCTATCTGGCCCGTTCTAACGGCTATCAGCGCTACTTCGACCACAATGCGGCCGAATACGCCCAGTACGGGGTGACCGGTTTCATGCGTCCGGTGATGATCGATGGCGCCTTCATGACGCCGTTTGATCCCTATGGCACCGAACATGAGACCGGCAACTATACCGAGGGCAACGCCTGGCAGTGGACCTGGTTTGTGCCCCATGACATCAAGGGTCTGAAAACCGCGATGGGCGGAGAAGAGGCCTTCAAGCAGAATCTGGACGCCACCTTTGCCGCCGAGAGTCAGGGGTCGGAGACCGCTGACATGACCGGGATGATGGGTCAGGTGGCCTTCGGGAATGAACCCTCCCACCATATCCCCTACCTCTACAACTGGACATCGGAACCTTGGAAAACTCAGGAGACGGTCGACTACATCCTCGACACCATGTACTCGAACACCCCGGCAGGCATCATAGGCAACGAGGATGTGGGCTCCATGTCTGCCTGGTATGTGATGTCAGCACTTGGCTTCTATCAGGTGAATGCGGCAGATCCCGTCTACACCATTGGCCGCCCGCTATTTGCCAAAGCGACCATCCCGGTCAAGGGGGGAACCTTCACCATCATCGCCGATAACAACAGCGCCAAGAACCGCTATGTCCAGTCGGTCACCATCAATGGCAAACCGCTCAAGGATGGTCTCTTCTTCGAGCACAAGGAGTTTATACCGGGGGGCAACCTCCACTTCGTGATGGGCGATACCCCGCCACAAAAGTAACGATCGATAGCATTGAGGTGACATTCAGCACGCAATCCGAAAATGTCACTTTGTGATACCCGACGGCCCACGCCAGATGGATTGATAAAATCCAATCAGCGCTGGGCCATTTTATTTTCCAGTGGGAAGCCCAGGTTCAACCATTAACCCGTTTTTCTCAAATATGCCTTAAATCGGGCAATAAACCGCAAAAAATGGCTGTAAATCCCATTACAAGGGTTTTTCTGTCATACCTTGACCGCTGTCACATCCTGCCATTAATTAAACAAAAACCGCTATTGAGTTAAAGGCCAACACTTTGCGAGCTGGATCACACCAGCAAAACCATGCAACAAAAATCCAGTTATTGCTACATTCATCGCCTGTCCAACCCTACCCTTGAGGGCAATAATGAGCCCAATTCGCAACGCATGACTTAGCCCTTACAGGGAAGGAGAGTGAGATGTTACCCACCATGACCAACGGCAGACTCATCTGCCTGGAGTTGAAGGCCACCAGCAAGGAGGCTCTGTTCGACGAGATGGCACAGATGCTGGCGCGCGATGGCGCCGTGTCTGATCAACAGCAATTCGTCAAGGATATCTGGGCCCGCGAGCAGCTGGACTGCACCGGCTTCGAGCAGGGTGTCGCCCTGCCCCACGCCAAGAGCAAGGCTGTCAGCCGTCCGGCCATAGCCATCGGTGTCAGCCGTCAGGGTATCGAGTACGGCGCCGAAGATGGCAAGCCAACTCAACTGATCTTCATGATCGCCTCCCCGGATGGCGGTGCCAACCACCACATCGAAGTGCTGGCCGAGCTCTCGACCCGTCTGCTGGAACCGGGCTTTATCGAGCAGATGAAAGCCGCCACCACCGTCGAGCAAGCCCTGACCCTGCTCAAACAGGGCCCGAAAGCGGAAAAACCGGCGCCAGCCGCCAAACCGGCAGCCACTGCCCCGGCGGCCCCCGAAGAGCGTACCTTCAAGGATCGCCTCAACACTATGAAGCAGCACCTGCTGTTTGGTACCTCCCACATGATCCCCTTCATCGTGGCAGGCGGTGTGCTGCTCTCCCTGTCGGTGATGATGAGCGGCAAGGGTGCCGTGCCGGAAGCGGGCTTCCTCAAAGACATGGCGACTATGGGTATCGCCGGTCTGACCCTGTTTACCGCCGTGCTGGGTGGCTACATCGCCTACTCGCTGGCTGACAAGCCGGGCCTGGCCCCGGGCATGATCGGCTCCTGGATTGCCGTTCAGCACTATCAAACCGGTTTCCTCGGCGCCATTCTGGTGGGCTTTATCGCAGGTTTCGTGGTCAATCAGCTCAAACGGATCAAGCTGCCTGACTCCATGACCTCGCTCGGTTCCATCTTCATCTATCCGCTGATCGGTACCTTCCTGGTGTGTGGCATCGTGATGTGGGGGATCGGTGCCCCGATCGCCGCCATGATGGAAGGGATGAACCACTGGCTCTCCAGCATGGCGGGCTCAGGTAAAGTGATGCTGGGTGCCATTCTCGGTGGTATGACCGCCTTCGATATGGGCGGCCCGGTCAACAAGGTTGCAACCCTGTTTGCCCAGACTCAGGTCAACACCCAGCCCTGGCTGATGGGCGGCGTCGGTATCGCCATCTGTGTGCCGCCGCTCGGTATGGCACTGGCGACCTTCATGTCTCCGAAGCGTTACAAGAAAGAAGAGCGTGAATCCGGTAAAGCGGCCGCCATCATGGGCATGATCGGTATCAGTGAAGGTGCTATCCCGTTCGCCGCTGCTGACCCCATGCGTGTTATCCCGGCCATCGTCGCAGGCGGCATCGTCGGCAACATCACCGGCTTCATGATGCACAGTATCAACCACGCCCCCTGGGGTGGCTGGATTGTCCTGCCGGTTGTTGAAGGCAAGATGGGCTACATCCTGGGTACCATCCTCGGCGCCCTGACCACTGCCATCATCGTCAACCTGCTGAAGAAGCCGGTGAGCGAAGAAGATGATGTAACCACCACCCAAACCAGCTTCGAAGTCATTGAAACGGAAGGGGAAGCGGACGTACTGGCCATCACTGCCTGCCCGTCTGGCGTAGCCCACACCTTCCTCGCCGCCAAGAGCCTGCAGAAGGCCGCTGCCCAGCAGGGGATCAAGATCAAGGTCGAGACCCAGGGCGCCAACGGCATCATCAACCGCATTACCGCCAAGGATGTCGCCAACGCCCGCTGCGTCATCTTCGCCCACGACGTGGCTATCAAGAACCGCGAGCGCTTCACCGATATCGAGGTCATCGACGTGAAGACCAAGGAGGCGATCCACAATCCGGAAGCACTGCTGGCCCGCACGCTGGGCAACAAGGCAAACGCCGCCTGATAGCAGTCAGACCAACCAGCACAAGGGGCCCATCGCGGGCTCCTTTTCGTTGCCTGCCGAGCAACCGCATATCATCCCACCGACCAAGCCACTGATTTAAAACATATTAACCAGTCACATCACGGATCTTGGCGAGCCGTCACAGAACGGTGACGTGTAAAAAAACAGCAATTGAAGCGCTGGTCAGATCTCATGTCAAATGGCTCCGCCTACTAAACTGGAGCATCACAAAAATGATAAAAATCAATAAATTGGTTCTGGCTGTTACCCTCACCCTCACTGCCACCCCCTTGCTGGCCGCCCATTGGGAGTGCGGCGAGCACGTACGCTTTGGTCTGCCCTCCGAATCGGATCAGAAGCTCTGCCGTGAAGGGTATGCGGTCGGCTACAACTACGACTACAAGGTGGCGGACTGGGTCTCCTACCGGATGACCGCCCAGAGCGCACAGGGCACAGTGCCGCGCAAGGATGCCTTCGCCGAGGACAGGGAGATCCCGGTCGCCTACCGCGCCACCCTCTCCGACTACAAGGGCTCGGGCTACGACCGTGGCCATCAGGCCCCGGCGGGGGACATGAAATCGAACAAGAACACCATGAAAGAGAGCTTCCTGCTGAGCAACATGACGCCGCAGATCGGGGTGCTCAACCAGAAGGCGTGGCGCGTGCTGGAGGACAAGGTGAACAAGTGGGCGGTCTCCCGCAAGGATGTGCAGGTGATCACCGGCCCCATCTTTACCGGCTCTGAAGAGTCCATCGGTCAGGGTGTGGCGATCCCGAGCGCCTACTACAAGATCGTGATGGATCCGGCCAGACTGCAGGCCATCGCCTTTATCATGCCGCAGGAAGAGGTGCCCATCAGCCAGATCGCCGACTACCGGGTCTCGGTACGTGAGGTAGAGGAGCAAACCCAGCTCAACTTCTTCAGCGATATGCCCGAAGAGCAGCAAGAGACGCTGGAAGCCCGCATCTCCCCGATGTGGAACTGACTGCGAACACTCGCCAACAGATGGATTGACACCCCATCTGTCTTGCATCGCAACAGAGGGAGGGGGAGTCACGCTCCCTCTGTCCCTTTAAGATGGCTGCTGACCCGTTGCGGCCACTTTTGCGGCCACAGGTGTGGCATCACCCGACGACCCGCCCCGACTCACAGTTTGCCACGCCGTTAACTGCTATATTGCCCTCTCTTTGGCACTAACAGACTGAATTGACGCACATTTGCCTCGTCGCATTGGCCCGCAAACCGCTGCGCCACGGCGCGATTCAGCCCGACAGAGGACCTTTTGATGAAACAGACCCTTCTTGCCCTCACCCTCGGCGGCCTGCTGGCGCTCTCGCCCCTCGCCCTGCAAGCGGCCGAGAGCTCGATGCAAATGGAGCACGACCTCAATACCCTGGTCAGCAAGCGCCAGGCGGTGGACATGCTGCTCGGCGAAGCGCTGCAGATCTACAAGTCGCCAGCCAAGATCTCCCACGCCGGTTTTACCGCCAAGATGCCGAGCAATATGGAGCTGGTGACCGAGCGGCTGCTGGCCGCCTACCAGCTTGAGCCCTACCGCACCGACCTGCTCATCTCGGCGGCCAACGCCCAGATCTACAACGGCAACCTGAGCCGCGCCATCACCTTGCTGGAGCAGGCGCAGGCCGTCGCCCCCGATGATCTCGACATCAACAGCTATCTCGCCCTCTGGCAGCTGGTGAAGGGTAACAAGGAGGCTTCCCGCAGCTATCTGGCGAAAGTGGCGGATCGCAACAGTGGCCGCGCCGCCGATCTGGAAGAGATCATCGCCCGGGTGCAGCGGATCACCGCCGCCCCGCTGCAAACCGAACTGACCGAGGATCAGGTGAAGGCCAGCAGGGAGGGCAAACGCGCCATCGTCACCCTGGGCTACGCTCTCAATCCCGACGGCAGCATGGACAAGATCCTGCTGGGCCGGCTGCAAACCACCCTTAAGCTGGCCAAGGCCGACCCGGAGGCGTTGATCATCCTGACCGGCGGCGTGCCCCAGAACCGCCAGACCGAGGGCAAGCTGATGGCCGACTGGCTGGCCAACCACGGCATCGACCGCAGCCGCCTGATTGAAGAGAACTACGCCACCAGCACGGTAGATAACGCCCTCTACAGCGCCTATGCCCTCGCCCGCCACCAGATTGACTATGCGGTGCTGGTAAGCTCCGCCAGCCATGTACGCCGTGGTCAGACGGTGCTGGAAATCGCCTGCGACCAGATTGGCCCGGCCAACATCAAGGTAGCGAGCGTCAGCTACCCCGACAAACCCCTCGAGGAACTGGCCACACCGAGCGAGAGCGAGCTGCTCGGCATCTACCGCGACGCCCTGCGCACCTACGGTATGTGGAGCTACCGCTCCGCCCCGCTGATTGAGCGTTGATCGACCATCAACACGAAAAAGAGAGGGAGGCGTGATGCCTCCCTCTCTTTTTATTGACCGATGATTGGCCAAGCCGCGCCCGTTAGCTGACGATAAAGCCCTGTGAGGGGGCCGCTTTGGGATCGTCACCGAAGCGGTTTGGCCCCTGCTGACCGTTGCAAACCATAAAGTAGATAAGCACCAGGGTGCCGATAATTGGGATGAGCCCGAGCAGCAGCCACCAAGCGCTGCGGTCGGTGTCGTGCAGGCGACGGGCCGCCACCGCCAGCGATGGCAGCAGCACCGCCAGCGAATAGATGGAGCTGATCAGCTCATTGTCGCCGCCGATCAGCTTGTCCACCATGCCGAGCAGCAGCATGACGATGACGTTGCACAGCACGAACATCCAGTATTCGGTGCGACGGGCCCGCCCGCTGAATACCGCATATTGCTTGAGGACCGAGATGTACCAGTTCATTACGCCTCCAGAGTGGCCTTTATGCCTATGAATAAAAAAGAGAGTCGATAAAACAAGTAGTTAAGAGCTTAGCGCGATCATCCCCCCGAGTCGACAATGATGCCCGAACGTCTCCCAAACTAATCAGCTGCGGCAATCATTGACCGACCGAGCCGGAAGATAATTTGCCCTGCGACAGGGCAAATCCCCCCCATCAGCGCATCACTCTCGTCACAAGCAGGAAAATGGTGCTTAATAATCCATTAGCAATCGTATGGACTCAGCGTGAGGATAGCGGTAGATTCGGCGCCCAATCCTGAACAGGATCTGTGTCTCCCTCCCATAATGAATCCACTTATTCATTACTTCTCCTAACACAGGGATAGCCATGAGTATTACACGCAGAGATTTTCTCAACGGCGTTGCCATCACCATTGCGGCAGGCGTCGCCCCCATCAATCTGCTCAAGGCTGCCGAAGGCGGCAGCACGCTGGCGGATAAAACCCTGGCCTACCCGCCCGCCCTCACCGGCCTGCGCGGTAACCACCCGGGCTCCTTCGAACCGGCCCACAGCATCGCCCGTGACGGCAAGCAGTATGACTTTGCCAATATTCCCCTTGAGGGGGAGTACGATCTGGTGATCGTCGGCGCCGGGATCAGCGGCCTGGCCGCCGCCTGCTTCTATCAGCAACTGCTCGGCGCGGATAAGAAGATCCTGCTACTCGACAACCACGACGACTTTGGCGGCCACGCCAAGCGCAACGAGTTCACCACCCCCGATGGCCTGCGTCTGGGTTACGGCGGCAGTGAATCCCTGCAATCACCGCGTTCGGTCTACAGTCCGGTGGCGCTGGGTCTGCTCAAAGCGCTGGAGGTCAACATCGACGAGCTGGCCGCCGGTTTCCAGCAGACCTTCTATCCGGATCTGGGGCTCAGCCGTGGCGTCTATTTCGACGAGAAACACTTTGGCGTCAACAAGATAGTGAACGGGGATCCGGGCCACAACGTAGCGGATGACATCCCCCGCGATCGCCTGAACGGTCGTCCGCTGGCAGAGTTTATCGGTGACTTCCCCCTCGATGATGCCGACAAGGCCGCCCTGTTAGCCCTGCACGAATCGAAGATAGACTACCTGAGCGGCATGACCCGCGAGCAGCAGGACGAGTGGGTAACCCGCAACAGCTACACCACCTTCCTGCGCGATAAAGTGGGCCTGAGCGAACGGGCGATCACTTACTTCCAGCAGCGCACCAACGATTTCCAGGCGGTCGGCATCGACGCCACCGCCTGCGCCGATGCGCGTCTGTGCGCCTTGCCGGGGTTCGACGGCCTCAATCTGACGCCGCTTGATGCCGAGGAGCAGGCGGAGCTGGACGATCCCTACATCTTCCACTTCCCCGATGGCAACGCCGGTCTCACCCGCCTGATGGTACGCAAGCTCATTCCGCAAGTGGCGCCGGGTCACACCATGCAGGATGTGGTGCTGGCCAAGTTTGACTACAGCAAACTCGACCTGCCTGAGCACAAGGTACAACTGCGCCTTGGCAGCACGGCGTTGCAGGCCAAAAACGTGCGCCTCGCCGACGGCAAGCTGGCAGTGGACATCACCTACATCAAGGAGGGGAAACTGCACCGGGTGCGGGCCAAGCAGTCGATCATGGCTGGCTACAACATGATGATCCCCTACATGGTGCCCGAGATGCCGGAGCCCCAGAAGGAGGCGCTGCGCCAGAATGCCAAGGCACCGCTGGTCTACACCAAGGTGGTGATCAAAAACTGGCAAGCCTTCGTCAAGCTGGGGGTACACGAGGTCTACTCCCCCGCCGCCCCCTACAGCCGGGTCAAGCTCGACTATCCGGTCAGCATGGGTGGCTACGAGCATCCCAAGAGCCCGGATCAACCGATGTGCCTGCACATGGTCTATGTGCCGACCCTGCCGGGCAGCGGTCTGTCGGCCCGCGAACAGTCCCGCAAGGGGCGCGCCATGATCCTCGGCATGCCGTTCGAGCAGCATGAACAGATGATCCGCGAGCAGTTGCAGGGGATGCTCGGCAGCGCCGGTTTCAACCATGAGCAGGATATCCTCGCCATCACGGTCAACCGCTGGTCTCACGGTTACTCCTATGTCACCAACACCCTGTTTGATGACGAAGCGCAGTGCGAAAAATGGATTGAACTGGGTCGCCAGCCGATCGGTAACATCACCATCGCCAACTCGGATGCAGGCTGGAGCCCCTACGCCCACGCCGCCATCGACGAAGCGTGGCGCGCCGTCAACGAGCTGGTAGCCATGAGCAAGGGAGGTGCCCAATGAGCCGCGCCCTGTCACTGACCGCCAGCGCCCTGCTGCTGGCCCTGCCCGCCCTTGCCGCCAACGCAGCACCCGCCATGTCTGCGGGGGAATACGTGGCCAAGCTCGGCGATTGCGCCGCCTGTCACACCAGCGAAACCAGCAAGCCGCTGGCGGGCGGCAAAGGGTTCCCGACCCCCATCGGCACCGTATTTGCCACCAACATCACCCCCGACAAGACCCACGGTATCGGCAACTACAGCCTGCCGGAGTTCATCAAGGTGATGCGCGAAGGGGTGGCCCGCGATGGCCATCGCCTCTATCCGGCCATGCCCTACACCGCCTACGCCAAGATGAGCGATAAGGATCTCGAAGATCTCTATCACTATCTGATGAAGGAGGTACAGCCGCTGGCCATCGCCAACAAGGAGAGCGACATCCCCTGGCCCCTCAACATGCGCTGGCCGCTGATGGGCTGGAACTGGGTCTACCACGATGACAGCCGCTTCACCCCGGTGGCGGGCAAGAGCGAAGAGTGGAACCGCGGCGCCTATCTGGTGCAGGGTGCCGGCCACTGCGGCAGCTGCCACACTCCGCGCGGGCTTGGCATGCAGGAGAAAGCGCTGACCGAGGCGGATCCCGTCTACCTGAGCGGTGCTGCGCTGGATGGCTGGTATGCCCCCGACATTCGCGGCAGCCGTTACAGCAAGCAGGCGCTGATCGACCTGCTGAAAACCGGCCGCAGCCAGCATGAAGCGGTCGCGGGCCCCATGGGGGAAGTGATCACTCACAGCAGCCAGTATTTCAGCGACGCCGATCTGGCCAGCATCGCCACCTATCTGACCGATCTGAAAGATGAACCGGTGGCGGAGAAAGGGGCCCGCGCCTACGCCAGTGCCAGCGGCAAGGCGGACTACGCCATGTACTGCTCCACCTGTCACGGGGTCAACGGCCAGGGCAATGACCACGTCATCCCCTCGCTGGTCAACAACCGCACCGTGCTGGCGAGCGATCCGTCGAGCCTGATCAATGTGCTGCTGCACGGCGCCGAAACACCGGTCACCCACGGCCATCTGGGTTACCACATGCCGGGCTATGGCTGGACCATGGATGACGAGCGGCTCGCCGAGCTGGTCAACACCCTGCGCGCCTCCTGGGGCAATGAAGGCATCGCCGTCAAGGCGGCGGCGGTCAAGGCCCAGCGCGAGCTGCACGGCAAGGAGTAAGGGCTGTCAGCTCTCTCTTGGCCAAGTGCCATAAAAAACGGGCCTCCACTGGAGGCCCGTTTGCTATTGATGAACCAGGTTCCGGTGCTTATCCCTTGCGGGATTTGGGCCCCGGCAGCGGCGCCGTTGGCTGGCGGTAATCGCCATAGGGGAAGATATTGCGAAACCGCTGGGCCACCGGCTCGGGGATGGATCGGGAGAAGATCAGCTTGACGCCATCGCCATCACGCTGCCCCACAATGCGACCGCGCACCGTGTCGTGGCGCAGGATCTGCTTGGCATGCTCAATAAAGGCGGGTGACACCTTGCCCTGCTTGACCACCACCTTGCCGGGGGCAAGGCGGATTTCGAACAGGGCACCACGCCCCAGCTTCATCAACCACCAGATCAGGGCTATCGCCACTATCAAGGAAATCCAGGCCATCTTCATCCCTCCCAAGCTCTTGATATAAGGCAGTATAAGCGGCCGTGCGCTCCGATTGTTTGGCGTCGATCACAGCCCCCGCGTCAGCGCAATAGCGCCTCTTTGCTCAGCAATCCTTGCCCCAGCCCACCAGCGTCTCGCGATAGAGGGCAAGCAGCGCCTCATCGCGCACCGCCACCCCGACCTGCTGCGGGCGATAGGCTGCCCAGTCATCGTGGGAGTGGCGTTTGCCATCGAACTTTTGCAGGGTGTGGCCGATGGCCGGGCCGCTGGTGATCACCCGTACCGGCCCTTCGCGCAGGGTAAAGATGGTCGGATCAATCACATAGGCGATGGCGGACGGATCGTGGACATGGCAACCGGAGAGCCCCAGCTTCTCGGAGTAGAAGCGCAGATAGAAGCGGCTCACATCCCACAGGAAGCGGCCCGGCTCTCCCGCCTTATCCCTGAGTTCATCCAGATAGGCGCTGCTGAAGAAGCTCTGCTGGGTCACATCCAGCCCTATGATCACCACCGGCCAGTCTGCGGTAAAAACCCGGTCGGCGGCATCGGGATCGTCGTGGATATTGGCCTCGGCATAGGGGGTGACGTTGCCGCGATGGCCGTTGACGCCAAAGGCGCCGCCCATCACTACCACCTGTTTCACCAGAGAGACAATCTCGGGCGCCTGTTGTAGCGCCAGCGCCAGATTGGTGAGCGGGCCGATAGTGACCAGGGTGATCTCCCCCGGCGCGGCTTTCACCGCCTCGACAATATATTGCCAAGCGGGGCGAGGATCCGGAGCGATAGTCACCTCCCCCGCCTCCATGTCGCCAAAGCCGCTCGGGCCGTGGACTATGGTGGTAGGGCCAACCGGCTCGCGCAGCAGCGGGGAAGCCGCGCCTTTGGCCACATCCGCCTTCATGCCGTACTTCTGCTTGAGCCAGAGGGCGTTGCGGGTGCCATTGTCGATGGTGGCGTTACCAAAAACAGTGGTAATGGCGAGCAGCTCGATGGCGGGGTGGGCCTCGGCAAACAGGATGGCCATGGCATCGTCGATACCCGGGTCGGTATCCAGAATGATTTTATGGGTCATGAGAAATTCCTACGGTGACAAACCCTGCGACAAAAGTGAGAGTCTACCCGGCTGACGCCCCCATATCCCGGCATGGGATCACAGACCGGGCCTTTGCTCCCGGCAGCGGTGGCGCTGCTGGCGACAATTAGCATAAAAAAACGCGGCCCTGTTACCAGCGCCGCGCCCTTTATCGTTGTTCGTTATCTGCTATCTGGCAGTGATCTGCCTGACTACGACCCTCAGTGCTTGCGATGCCAGCGCGGTGAGGTCGCCTTCTCCCCCCAGGGAGTGACGCAGGGGAGCAGTGCCCCTTCAATCACCATCTCGCTGCCTGCCAGCGCCTCGGCGATCTTCTGGTGCAGCACCCGCAGTACCTTGCCCTCGTGCTCGGCCAGAGAGTGGCCCGCAGCAAAGAATTCCGGCTGATATTGCAGTGCCAGCTTCTGGGCGAATTCGTAGGTGTTGAAGCAATCCGGCATCCGCTCAACCACATCTTCAAGCCGAGCCAACAAGCTGTTCAGTTCCCTGGTCATAGTGCTCTCTCCGTGTAGGTTAATAGCCAAAAACTACCCCTTATTGGATAAGCCACCAACGAGCAAACTACAAAAGTGTGGGGAGACACACAGTTCTCTCTTGCGTCCGGCTCGTGGTGAACAGCAGACAGCTTGCCAGCTTTACATTCCGGTAACAAACAGCTAGATTTAGACCGACTAATCAGTCGGTCATTTTTCATGCGGAGAACAACATGGGTGCGGCGCAGCTTCAACACACTCCTGAGGATATCCTCGCCATCAAATTGTCCCTGCCGGAGCAGCTGGCACGGCTCAAGCGGGCGAGTCTGGCTCATCCCATGCCTACCCTGGCCGAGCGCCGGGCGCAGCTGAGCAAACTCAAGCAGGCGTTGCTCGCCCACAAGGGGCCGCTGTGCAAGGCGCTGGGGGCAGATTATGGCCAGCGCAGCCACTACGACAGCCTGATCGCCGATGTGCTGCCCTGCATCATGCAGATCAACTACACCCAGAAGCGGCTCAAACGCTGGATGCAGCCCCACCGCCGTCACACCGGCCTGCTGCTGGCCCCCGCCAAAGTAGAGGTGCACTTCCAGCCGCTCGGGGTGGTCGGCATTATCGTGCCGTGGAACTTTCCGGTGATGCTGAGCCTTGGCCCCCTCATCACCGCCATCGCGGCGGGCAACCGAGCGATGCTGAAACTCTCCGAGTTCACCCCTCATACCAACGCCGTGCTGCGCACCATGCTCACCAGCGTGTTTGACGAAAACGAGATCGCCATCATCGAAGGGGATGCCCAGATGGCGGCGGCATTCAGCTCGCTGCCGTTCGATCACCTGCTCTTTACCGGCTCCACCATGGTGGGCAAGCTGGTGATGGCTGCCGCCGCGCCCCAGCTCACCCCCCTCACCCTTGAGCTGGGCGGCAAGAGCCCCTGTCTTATCGCTCCCGACATGCCGGTCGCCACCGCGGTCGAGCGGATGATCTTCGGCAAGAGCCTCAACGCCGGGCAGATCTGCGTCGCCCCCGACTATGTGCTGCTGCCCCGCAGCGAGGTGGATAACTTTATCGCCGCCTATCGCCGCCATTTCAGCAAGCTCTACCCGCAGGGGCTCAATAGTGCTGACTACGGCGCCATCATCAACGACCGCCAGTATCAACGTCTCGTCAGCTGGCTCGATGAAGCCGAGCAGGCGGGTGCCCAGCTCCACCCCTGTGGCAGCCCGGCCCGCGATGACCAGCGTCGCTTGCTGGTGCCCCACCTGCTGACCGGGGTGCCGGGTCAGTGTCAGGTGATGCAGCAGGAGATCTTTGGGCCGCTGCTGCCGCTCATTCCCTACGACACCCTGGAGGAGGCGCTCGCCTATGTGGCTGAGCGGCCCCGCCCGCTGGCCCTCTATCTGATGAGCTTCGACCCCGAGTTGCAGGCGCGAGTGACCCGGGAGACCCACTCCGGCGGCATGGCGATCAACGAGAGCCTGTTTCAGGTGGCTGCCGACGATGTGCCGTTTGGCGGCATCGGCGCCTCCGGCATGGGCCACTATCACGGCCACGAGGGGTTCCTCACCTTCTCCAAGGCAAAAACCGTGCTGACCCGCGGCAAGTTCACCACCGGCTCCCTGATCCATCCGCCCTACAACAGCTGGATCCAGAAGCTGATGATGGCTTTCTTCCTGCGTTGACGGAGCCCGCCATGACCGACAAGCGCCGCCAAATTCTGGATGCCGCCCTCGCCCTCTGCGCCGAAGATGGTCTGCAGGGGGCAGCCACCGCCCGCATTGCCAAGGCGGCCGGGGTCGCCAACGGCACCCTGTTCCACCACTTTCCGAGCAAGGAGGCACTGATCCTCCAGCTTTATCAGGATGTGAAGACCCGGATGGGCGCTGCCATCTGCGAAGCCGATCCCGAGCTGGCACTGCGCGAGCAGATCCACCACTACTGGCAGCAGGCGATGAGCTGGATGCTGGCCCACCCCAATGAGCTCAAATTTGTGCTGGGTTTCTTTCACTCTCCCCTGCTGGCCCGCCCGGCCCGCAGCCAGATCTTGAATGACACTCTGCGCTTTCTGCCCGCTCTGCTGGTAAAGGGGCAGGCCAGCGGCGAGCTGATGCAGGCCCCCGCGCCACTGTTGCTGGAAGTGTGTCAGGGCCAGTTCCTCGCCTGCGCATCACTGTTTGTCGATCAACCGGAGCTGGGAGAGGACGACTACTGGCAAGCC
Source organism: Aeromonas sp. Y318-3 (assembly GCF_027706185.1). Lineage (NCBI taxonomy): Bacteria > Pseudomonadati > Pseudomonadota > Gammaproteobacteria > Aeromonadales > Aeromonadaceae > Aeromonas > Aeromonas sp. Y318-3. Next base: position 194,007 of record NZ_JAPDCN010000008.1, on the reverse strand, counting down.
AGTGCGTTCGCCCTCTTCTGGTCAGCCATCTCAGGAGCCAATCCCCATGCAAACACGGATGTTTGAACCTGCGGCCGCCCTTGGCCGCCGCCTCTGGATCACCACTCTGCTCTGGGTGGTGGGTCGTACCCTCTGCCGCGCCGCCCGCACCGATGAGGCGGTACGCCGCGAATTGGCGCCGTTGCCGGACGGGTTGGCAATCCGCCTCGAAGTGGGCGGCATCGGCTACGCCATGAACATGCACAAGCAGGGTGGGCGCTGGTATCCCGGTGCGCCAGCCGCCCCCCATGCCACCATCCATCCGCTGCGGGTGCGCTTCAAACATCCCAATATCGCCTTTCGCGCCCTGAGCTTTCGGCTCGGGGTCAATCAGGCATTTGGCGAAAACCGGCTGCTGGTGGAGGGGGATCTGACCGTTGCCATGCATCTGGTGCGGGGGCTTGAGCAGTTGCAGTCCCTGATCCTGCCCGCCTTTATCGCGCGGCCGCTGCTGCGCCACTATCCCGCCCCGACCAACAAGATCGGCCGGGCCTGCAACATCTATCTGGGTCTGGTGACCGGCTAACGCGCAAGGAGCCTTGAAATGAGCCGCTATTACGATTTCTTCTGCCCGGTCAAACTGCTGGCCGGTGAACAGGCGCTGGAGCAACTGGCCAGCGAGCTGGCCAGCCTCGGGGCCCGTCGCCCACTGCTGCTGACCGACAAGGGGGTCAATGCCACCGGCCTTGCCACCCTGCTGGCCAATGTGCTGGCCGAAGGAGAGCTGCCGGTCGCCGCCATCTGGGACGAGATCCCGGCCGACTCTTCCACTGCCGTGGTGGAGCGGATCGCCAAACGCTACCGCGAGCTCGACTGCGACAGTCTGGTGGCGCTGGGGGGCGGCTCGGTCATCGACACCGCCAAGGCGGTCAACATTCTCACTTCCATGGGGGGTGAACACCTGCTCGACTACTCGGGCGCCGGTTGCCTGACCCGTCCCCTCAAGCCGCTGGCGGTGGTGCCCACCACGGCGGGCACAGGATCAGAAGTGACATTGGTTGCAGTGATCAAGGATGAGGCGAGCGGGCGCAAGGTGCCCTTCACCTCCCCCTTCCTGCTGCCCCAGCTTGCGGTGCTCGACCCGCGCCTGACCCAGGGGCTGCCCCTCAATATCACCGCCGCTACCGCCATGGACGCCATGACCCACGCCATCGAGGCCTTTATCGGTACCGCCAAGAACCCGGTGAGCGATGCGCTGGCCCTGATGGCAGTGGAGAAGATCGCCAGCGCCCTGCCGCAAATCATCCACGACCCGCAAAACAAACAGCTGCGACTGCAACTGGCGGAAGGCTCAACGCTGGCTGGCATGGCTTTTTCCAACTCCATGGTGGGGCTGGTGCACGCCCTCGGCCACAGTCTGGGAGCCCGCTGCCATCTGCCCCACGGGCTGTGCATGAACCTCTTTTTGCCGACCGTGCTCGACTACAACCGCCCCGAGGTGGATAGCGAGTTGGCCCGGCTGCTGTTGCCGCTGGTGGGGGCAGAGCGCTTTGCCGCCACCCCGGCCCATCAGCGAGCAGAGGCGACCATCACAGCCATTCGCACCCTGCGCGACACCTTGTGGCAAGCGGTCAAGCTGCCGCGCACCATGAGCGAGGCAGGGGTAAGCGATCGCTCGCTACTGAGCGAGATCCGCGATCTGGCGATCAACGACGGTGCCCTGCTGTTCAATCGCAAGGACGCCGACCGTGAGCAGTTACTCACCCTGCTGGAGCGAGCCTGGGTCTGATCCCTCCCCTTTGCCAACACTCTTGTGCTGACACAAACGCGGTGCCCGACTCACCATCGGGCACCTTGATCTGCATCGCGATATCGATGCGCCCTCTGTCAAAGGGGGATGATATTGACCACGGGCTCTCATTATCTGTTCTATACCTTGGCTAACAGTTATGTTGTGCCGAGAGACCCAACTTTATGCCAGAGGTGCCCACCATGAGCGACATCATCCATCAGGCCAACCAGCAGCAGTTCATCTGTATGGTGGAGGGGAAAGAGTCGAGACTGCGCTACCGGCGGCTCGATGCCAAGACCATCGACGCCTACAGCACCTTCGTGCCGCCCGAGCTGCGAGTACAGGGGATTGCCGATCAGCTGGCACGCGCCTTCTTCAACTGGACTCAGGCTGAGGGGCTCACTATAGTGCCGAGCTGCCGCTACATTGATGTCTGGTTACGCCGCAATGCCAACAACTGAACCTCTGAACACCGCCCTCGAACAGCAATTCCAAGCCAAAACAGAAACCCTGCTGCGGGCCGATCCGCAGCGGATGGCCTGCCTGCAAGCCGCCGCAGAGCTCAATCTGCCCGACTGGGCGCTGGGAGCTGGCTTTATCCGCAACCTCATCTGGGATCACCTGCATCACAAAACCGAGTCAACCCCGCTCAACGATATCGACCTTATCTATCTCGATAGCAACGACCCACAAGGGCTGGCCGAAGCAGAGCACGAAGCCTGGCTGGCAAAACGGCTGCCCGGCCAGCAGTGGGAAGTACGCAATCAGGCCCGCATGCACACTCGCCAGCTAGTAGCGCCGTTTGCCAGCAGCCTTGAGGCGCTCAGCCACTGGGTCGAGGTGCCCACCTGCATCGGCGTACGCCTCACCCGGGATGGCGAGTTCGAGTGGCTTGCCCCCTACGGCTTTGCCATCAACTGGTCGCTGCAAGTGAGTGCCAACCCCAGATGTCGCCAGGACAAACAGATTTTTACCCAGCGCATCAAAGAGAAACGCTGGCAGGCTATCTGGCCTGACCTTCAGGTAAACTGGCCATAACCTGATTGCAATCTTTCGATAACCTTGGGCACACTAGGGGAAAAGCTGGTTGTAACTCAATGGGTTAAATAATGCGCGACTTCTTCTCTCTCGAACGCTGGCTACCGGGCCTCGCCGCCCTGCTGCATTACCAGCGCGCCTGGTTGATGCCAGATCTTCGCGCCGGACTCTCGGTGGCGGCCGTGGCGCTGCCCGTCGCCATTGCCTATGCAGAACTCGCCGGAGTGGGCGCCATCGTCGGTCTCTACTCCTGCATCCTGCCCATGCTGGTCTACGCCCTGTTTGGCACCTCCCGACAGCTGATTGTCGGCCCCGATGCCGCCACCTGCGCGGTCATTGCCGCCGTGGTGACGCCGCTGGCCGCAGGCGACCCCACCCGTCACTGGCAACTGGTGATGACCATGACCGCCATGACCGGCTTCTGGTGCCTGATTGCCAGCCGCTTCAAGCTGGGGGTGCTGGCTGACTTTCTCTCCCGCCCGATCCTGATGGGGCTGCTCAATGGTGTGGCCATCACCATCATGGTGGGCCAGCTCTCCAAGATCTTCGGCTTCACCTTTAGCGAACGTTACCTCATCGAGCGGATCGCCAGCGGGGCCACCTATATTACCCAGACCCATCTGCCGACCCTGGCCATGAGTCTGGTGGCTCTGCTCACCTTGCTGCTGGCCAAGCGCTACAAACCGGCATGGCCCTCCTCCATGGTGGCCATGGTGGTGACCGCTGCGCTGGTGTGGGGCTTTAATCTCGGCCAGTTTGATATCGCCACCCTGGGGACGGTGGGCTCCGGCCTGCCCGCCTTCCAGATGCCGGAATTTCCCCCCGGTCTGATGCGGGAGCTGGTGCTGCCCGCCCTTAACCTCGCCATGGTGAGCTTCGTCTCCATGATGCTGACCGCTCGCAGCTTTGCCGCCAAAAACGGTTACGAAATCGACGCGGACAAAGAGTTTCGGGCCCTCGGCATGGCCAACCTCGCCTCGGCGGTCTCGCAAGGCTTTGCCATCAGCGGCGCGGATTCACGCACCGCGGTCAACGACGCCAACGGCGGCAAGAGCCAGCTGGTCTCCATCATCGCCGCGGCGGTGATCGCCCTCATCACCTTCTATCTGACTGCGCCGCTCAAATATATTCCCACCGCCGCCCTCGGGGTGGTGCTGGTGATGGCCTCTCTGTCACTCACCGATTTTCGCGGTCTCTGGGCCCTGCGCCACTCCGATAGATCCGCCTTCTGGCTGGCGCTGGTCACCTTTATCAGCGTGCTCACCATGGGAGTGATCCCCGGGATCACCCTCGCCGTGTTGCTGGGCTTGTTCCAGTTCCTGCGCAATGTGATGCGCCCCACCGACCAGCTGCTTGGCATGGATGACGAGGGGGTGGTGCGCACCCTGGGGGACAACGAACAGGCCAAGGCGATCCCGGGTATTCTGGTCTATCGCTTCAACTCGCCGCTCACCTACTTCAATGCCCCCTATTTCAAGCGGCGGGTTCTGGCCCTGCTGGTGCAGGATCCCCGAGCCCCCAAGTGTCTGGTGATCGATGCGGTCGCCTGCTTCACCCATCAGGACATCAGCGTGATGAGCATGGTGGGAGAGCTGCACAAAGAGCTGAAACGGCGCGGCATCCATATGGTGATGGCGGGTCGCCACGGCCAGATGACTCACTGGTTAAAGCAGGCTGGCGTGCGGGTAGGCGATGAGGGGATCATCCTCTGCCCCGACATGTATCAGGCGCTGCGCCTGACCCGCTGCTATCGCGAGCCGGTGTTCAAGGATGATGCGGTGGTGGAGAGCACCACAGATGCCATCCGCTCAAATTGGCCGCAGGATGATGCCCTGCCCGACTCGGCGCGCCTCACCCTGCCAAGCGAGCAGGAGGCGGGCGCCACGCCTGCCTGATCCCTTGGCCTGCTCCCCTGGCCGGTGCAATCCTGCACAAGGATTGCACCGGCCTTGGCCTTGGTGTTAAATGCGCCCCCAGAGGGCACTCCCCCGTGCCCTCCCAGCTGTTGGACATGCCATGCAATCTCAATCCCATGCAGGCCCGGGCACGCTATTTGCGCTGACCTGGCCGCTCTTTATCGATCTCGCCCTGCACTTTCTGACCGGCGCCCTCAATACCTTCATGGTGGGTCACGTCTCCTATCAGGGAGTGGCCGCGCTGGCGGTCGGCAATCAGGTGTTCGATCTCGCCATCACATTGTTCAGCTTCGTCAGTATCGGTACCAGCGTGGTGATCACCCAGTATCTGGGGGCCGGCGATCGGGAGAAGAGTCGGGTGGTGATCCATACCGCCATCGGCTTCAACCTGCTGATCGGTCTGGTAGCGGCCATTGGCGTGATGGCGGGGGCAAGCACCATGCTGGCGCTGATGAACCTGCCCGCCAACCTGATGAGCGACGGGACGCTTTACTTGCAGATCATCGGTCTCTGCCTGTTACCGGAAGCGGCAGCCCTCTGTCTGGCGGCCACCCTGCGCGCTCACGGCCACACCCGTCAGGCGATGTATGTGACCCTGATCGTCAACCTCATCACCTTCGTCGGCAACCTGCTGCTGCTCTACGGCTGGTTCGGCCTGCCCCAGCTGGGCGTCGCCGGTGTCGCCATCAGCACGGTCGCGGGCCGCCTGATCGGCGTGGTGCTGCTGGTTTGGCTGGTCGCCCGCAAGACCGGCATTCGACTGGTGGTGCGCGATATCGTCCACCCCAGCCGGGAGATGCTGAGCAAGGTCCTCCATATCGGCCTGCCTGCGGCAGGAGAGAACCTATCCTGGATGCTGCAGTTTATGGTGGTGACAGCCTTTGTCGGACTGCTGGGTGACAAGGCGCTGGCGACCCAATCCTACTTCTTTCAGATCTGCCTGTTTATCCTGCTGTTTGGCCTCTCCATCGGCCTTGGCAACGAGATCATCATCGGCCATCTGGCGGGGGCCAGACAGTTCGATCGCGCTTATCAGCAGCTGCTCAAGAGCCTCAAGCTGGGGCTGGCGGTCACCTGTGTCATCGCCGTGGCGGCGGCCCTCAATGGCCGCACCATCATCAGCCTCTTTACCGATGATGCCGACATCATCACTCAGGTGGCGCAACTGTTTCTTATCAGCCTGATCCTCGAACCCGGCCGCACCTTCAATCTGGTGGTGATCAACGCCCTGCGAGCCACCGGGGATGCCCGTTTCCCCCTCTACATGGCGTTGCTATCCATGTGGGGAATTGCCGTGCCACTCTCCTATTTCCTCGGTATCATGCAGGGTTATGGACTGGTCGGTATCTGGCTGGCGCTGGCCTGCGATGAGTGGGTGCGCGGTCTGGCCATGTTCTGGCGCTGGCGCAGTCGTCGCTGGCAAAACAAAATTCTTGTTGAAACAAAAGCGGAATCACAATGAAGAAGATAGGACTCTTGCTGGCTGCCATCCTGCTCAGCCCCCTGGCCATGGCGCAAACTGCCCCTGCCGCTCCCAAGGCTCAAGCCACCCAGACCTGGTATGTGGCCCCCATCGCCATCGATGAAACCAGCGACGCCCAGAAGACGCTGACCAAGGACTTCATGGCCCAGATGATCAAGACCATCAAGATCAACGAGTACCAGACCGGCAAGGCGGTGGGCAACACCAAAAAGCCCAAGTGGCTGATCCGCACCAAGCTGATCCCCGCCAGCAACGAGCCGCTGGTCGGCAAGAAGCACCCGCAGGGTCTCACCTACGGCAAGGGCACTCCGACCCAGGAGATCGTCGGCGAGCTGCTGATGAACGGCACCCTGGTGGCCCACATCGGCCAGGGCTGGCGCGAGCCTATCGTCCCGGGCACGCCAGTGGCTGACAAACTCTCCATCGCCAACTATCGCTACGCCATCGGGGATCAGGCCAAGTCGGCGGATCTGGAGGAGCTGGCCGCCCAGATTGGCTTTGAAGCGGGCAAGGTGATCCACCGCGACGGCAAGCCGCTGCCCGAGAAGAAAAAGAAAAAAGAGCAGGCGGACGAAGAGAAAGAGTAACGTTGCCTGCATCCATAAAAGGGGCCAGTCGGCCCCTTTTTTGATCCTGCACCCTCACGCCAACACTGCCCCTGTTGTGACTTGTTGCACAGTTTGGCTCACCATTCAGATTGATAAATCACTTATCTTATTTTGATTCAACAAGTTATAAATACCCCGCCGAATACTCCAAATCATTGCCCCCAAATTCGATCAGGATCACATTTATCCCCGGCACTAAGGGGTAGCTTTGGTCTTACAGGCACAATCAAACGAAACCAAGGAGGCTCCATTACATGTTCCCAGAGTACAGAGAACTCATCTCGAAACTGAAGAGCAGTGATGTCCATTTCCAGAAGAAGTTTGACTTGCACAACGACCTGGATGCGGAGATTAGAAAGTTGGAAAAGCATCACGCCAGCGACTATAGCGCCGAGGTGAGAGATCTGAAAAAACAGAAACTCAAACTGAAAGAGGAGATATACGACATCCTCAAACAACATCCACAATAGATGCCTCGAAGAATATCCGGATAAGCAATTTATCCCCCAGCCCGGCCCACGCGCCGGGCTTTTTGTTGTTTCAGTCAATTAGTTGACACCCGAGCCTACCGCTCTTGCCGGTAGTTTGTTACATTTTTCCCTTGGAATTCAGGGAATAACGGTGATGATAACATGAGTAGAAAACGATCTTTTTATCATCTCTTGCTGCTTTGCCTGTTCGCATTGAGCCACCCCCTGCAGGCTCAGGAGCCAGAACTGGAGCTGTGGCACTCCCAGCAAGCCGGTTACGTGATCGACGACGTGATCGCCCGCTTCAATCAGGAGGGGAACCACAGAGTACGGGTCACCCAGATTGAGCCGGGCAAGATCAAGGCGGATCTTCTGCTGGCGGCTCAGGCCAGGGGGCTGCCCGATCTGATGCTAATCCCCTCCGATTTTATCGGCCTCTATCGCCAGATGACCCTCGCCCCGCTCCCGGCCGAGTGGTTTTCCCCCGCGCTGATGGCCAGCGCCTTGCGTTATGTCACCCTGGATCGGCAACGCTGGGGCATGCCCATGATGCAGGGCAACCATCTGATGCTGTTTTACAACAAGGCGCTGGTCTCGACTCCGGTGACCCAATGGCAGCAACTGACAGCTATCACCCCGGCACTCAAGGCCAAGGGAGTCTACCCCGTCAGCTGGCCCTATCACGACATGTACTACTTCGCCGCCTTTTTACACACCTTTGGCGGCTCGCCGGTGACCGAAGGGCGCATCACCCTCGACAGCCCGGCCATGGTGCAGGCACTGGAGGCCTACCGCACCGTCGCCAGCGAACAGTGGGTCGATCCCGAGTGCGACTATGACACCGCCCTCACCCGCTTCAATGAGGGCAAGAGCGCCTACCTCATCAATGGGGACTGGGCGTTCAATGATCTGGTGAAGAATATGGGGGATAAGCTGGGCGTTGCCCTGCTGCCCCGTTGGCAAAGCCATCCCATGCACTCCATGAGCGGCGCCTACGTGATGGGAGCCTCCCGCTGGGCGATGGATGATGAGGATCGCCAGCCCGTCATCAAGGCACTGATGGCCTTTATCCAGCGTCAGGATATTCAGCAGTTCATCTATCATCAGGGGGCGCTGTTGCCGGTCAATCAGCAGGCTTTTACCGCCATCAGCCGCCGTCCCGCGCCTCAGGAAAAAGTGCTGCTGGAGCAGTTCACCCTCAGTACCCCCATGCCTTCCGACAGCGCCATGTCCATCGCCTGGCAAGCGATGGAGAAAGGGTTCGAGCGCTTTAAAGAGGGGATCAGTGCCGCCGACACCGCCCGCTATATGCAGCAGTTGGCCGATCAGCAGTACCGGCAGGTCAAAGCACCATGAAACATCGCACCTTTCGGCTCGGCCCGACCCTCATCATCATCCTGTTCACCGTCGCCCTTCTGCCGGCGCTGCTGGCCAGCACTGTGCTGCTGATCCGCCAGCACCAGATCATCGCCCAGAGCGAGCAGTCACAGCTGGAGCGGGCCCTCACCAGCATGACCCGCGAGGCCCGCTTTCGCAGCGAGCTGATCGGCACCCAGCTCAATCAGCTCAGCCAGGATCGGGTACTCCATCAGGCCCTCGACAACTTCCTCTTCTCCAGCCATGCCCGACTGGCACTGGCCACCTTTGTCAAATCCAACAGCCTGATCACCTCAGCCTACCTCATCGATGACAAGGGGTTGGTGGTGGAGTACATCAATGGTCAGGCCTCCCACCTCGAGTCGAGCGACCTGATGCCGCAGCTGATGGCCTGGGGCAAGACCCGCGAGGCGAAACAGGGCAAGCATCTGCTGCTGCCCGTCGATGATCCCGTGCTGGTCGACGACATGGAGCAAAACCGCAGCGGCGGGCTGGCGCTGGTAGCCCCCATCTATCGCAACCACCAGCGCGCTGGGGTGATGCAGACCCCTTCCGGCTTCGTGATGGCCATTCTCCCCTGGCGGCAGATGGCCCAGTTGCTGGAACCCTATCTCAAGGGGAGCGAATATCTGGTGATCTCCCAGGGCGAGAACCGTCTCTACGAAGGGGCTCACCAGAACGCCAACGCCATGGATGACAGGGAGCCAAGCAAGTTGGCGCAGCCCCTGGCCATTGGCTGGCCCCAGCTGGAGCAAGAGATCACCCCCACCATCACCCTCTACAGCTACAGCAATGACAGGGTCAGCGAGCTCAACAAATCCCAACAGCTGCTGACTGTCAGCATCGCCGTCATGTTGCTGCTGGTAGCCATCGGCTGCGTCTGGCTCACCCGATGGCTCACCCGACCGCTGCGCTCGCTGGCCGCGCTGGTGCGCAGCTATGGCAAGGGCAATTACCAGCAACGGCAGGCGCCGCTGCGCTTTGTGGAGTACGACGAGGTGCGCCAGTTGCTGCAGGAGATGGCCAGCACCATCTCGGATCAGGTGCGGGCGCTCTATCAGCAAAATGAACAGCTGCAGCAGGCCAATAGCGAGAAAGAGGCCTTCAACCAGCGGCTGCTCGGCTTCAACGACGAACTGGAGCAAGAGGTTGCCTCGCAAACGACCGCCCTGCGCTCGGCCCTGAGCCGGGAGGAGCGCAGCCGCCATATCCTGCAATCCTGGTTGCAGTTCGGTCTGCACCAGCAGCTGGATATCGATATTGCCGAGCTGGCCAGCTCCGCCCTGCTGCAACTCTCGCAGCTCTATCCTGGCCACCGCTGGGGACTGGTGATCCGCCGCGATGGCCAGCCCCACTACTCCCTGACCCAGGGGGTCGATGCCCCCTTGCGGGATGCCTTGCAGGAGAAACTGGCTCAACTGATGGATGAGGAGGTCAAACACTCCGAATGCCAGTGGGATAACGCACTCTGGAAGATCATGACTCTGCCCGGTAGCCAAAGTGGCGTGCTGTTTGGTTATCTGATGGTGAGCGCAGAAGGGCTGGAGTCCGAAGACAGGGCCATCTTGCGGCTGTTTGCCAAGCAGTTGGCGGTGGGCATCGAGGGGCGCCTCTTCACCGACGAGCTGGCGCGGGTCGCCCGCACCGACAACCTCACCGGGCTGCCCAACCGGCAGGCGTTCGAAGAGGCCTTCCACCACTATCAAGCAGTGCTGACGCGCCATCCCGAGCGTCACCTCGCCCTCTTCATGCTCGATCTCAACGGCCTCAAGCGTACCAACGACCAGTATGGGCACGAGGCTGGCGACGCCCTGCTGATCCAGATGGCTCGCCAGCTGCGCACCCTCTGCCGTCAGGATGAGAAGATTTTCCGCATCGGCGGCGACGAGTTCGTTCTGCTGGCGGAGGCGGATCACCTCGCCAGCCAGCAGCTGGCAGGCAGGTTGGAGGCAAGCCAGCAGCACGCAACAGTGCAGCATGGGGAGCACAGCTTCCCGCTGCGTTTTGCCATCGGCTGGAGCAGCAGCGACCAGACCCCGCTGGCGGAGCTGAGCCGGGTGGCGGACGACGCCATGTATGCCAATAAGGCGCGCTTCTATCAGGGGCAGCGATAAAAAGCAGAGGTCTGTGGCGTTGGCGAGCCTTTCGCCAACGCCCTGATCAGCTCGCAAAAATGGCGCGCAACGCTAGACGCAGCGCGGACCATGACTAAGATAGGGGCTCTTGATGTCTCGATTTGGAAGGGAGTAGGAAATGGAGTTAGTACTTGGCCCGCTGGAAGCCCGCGTCATCGGCTGTCTGATTGAAAAAGAGATCTGCACCCCGGATCAATATCCCCTCTCCCTTAATGCACTGGTCAACGCCTGCAACCAGAAGAGCAACCGCGAGCCGGTGCTGGAGCTCTCCGAGCTCGATATCCGCGCCGTGGTGGACGAGCTGATCCGCAAGCGGCTGGTGGTCAACACTGCAGGCTTCAACGCCCGGGTGCCCCGCTACCAGCACAGATTCTGCAACACCGAATTTGGCGAGCTGAAATTCAGTGCCCAGGAGCTTGGCATCGTCTGCGAACTGCTGCTGCGCGGCCCACAAACCCCGGGGGAGCTGCGCTCGCGCACCAACCGCCTCTGCAGCTTCGATGATGTCACCGAGGTGGATGCGGTGCTGACCCAACTCATCGAGCGTGGCCCCTACGTGGTCAAGCTGCCGCGCGAGCCGGGCAAGCGCGAATCCCGCTACGCCCACCTGTTTAGCGGGGAGGTGGATATTCAGGCGATGATGGATGCCGCTCCCGCCGCGGCCTATGCTTCCCCTGCCGCCGACCGTCTGAGCGAGCTGGAGCTGGAAGTGAGCGAGCTCAAGAGCCGCCTCGCCGCCATGGAAGCGCGGCTGGCAGCACTGGATGGTCAGGGCTGATCGCCTTTACCATCGCTACTCTCTATCAGGGAGCCGGGGCTGATGTCCCCGGCTCCCTGCATTTTTTCATAGTAAGGAAGTGCCCGTGATCTCCCTGATTAAAGAGTCTGACCACCAGAAGATGCCCTGGAAAAACCAGCAGGGCACCACCAACCAGATCCTCATCTCCCCCAAAGGGAGCAGCCTTGCCAAACTCGACTTTGACTATCGACTGAGCTCGGCCCCCATCAAGAGCGCGGGTCCCTTCTCCCCCTTTCCCGGCTATCAGCGCATTTTGCTGCCGGTGAGCGGGGCAGGCTTTGTGCTCAACGGTCACCCCTACGCCACCTTCGAGGCGGCGCACTTTAGCGGCGATGAGGAGACCTACTGCGAGTTGCTGAAAAAAGAGGTGACCGATCTGGGGCTTATCTACCATCCGGATCGCATCAGCGCCAACGTGCGGGTCCTGAACCTCCCCTTTCCGCTGACCCTTACCCTCGAGCCAGAGAAGACCTACCTCTGTCACCTGCTGAGCGGCCAGCTGGCCGTGCAGGGCAAAGAGGTGGCCATCAACGAGACGCTGGTGGTGACCGGTGAAGAGAGCATTCACTTCGAATGCCAGAAGAAGACCGCCATCGCCTTCTTTACCCTGCAGGCCAAATAGCGCTGGCGTGGGCTCGCAGCCATGCCATGCCACGCCACACACAAACAGCAGAAATGAAAAAGCCGGGAAATCCCGGCTTTTGCTATTGAGGCAACCAGCTCGTGCCGGTCAGCGCCTTAGTTGACCTTGAAGGAGCCCTTCATCATGGCGAAGTGGCCGGGGAAGGAGCAGAAGAAGGTGAGATCCTTGCCCGCCAGACCGTCGGTCTTGAAAGTGACGCTGCTGCTCTCGCCGCCGCCGATCAGCTTGGTGTGAGCCAGCACACGGGGATCATCCTTGGGCAGATAGCCGTTCTCGGCCCCGGCGCTCATCCCGGCAGTCGCCACGGTCTGATAGTCGGCGGTGCTGGCCAGCACCCAGTTGTGACCCATGGCGGTCACAGGCAGCTTGCCGGTGTGGTTCAGGGTGACCGTCACCTCCTTGCAGGTGGCCGGCACGCTCATCTCTTTGAGGTTGTACTGCATGGCATCATTGCCTTCGATGACCAGTGCACACTCATCCGCCAGCACGGGGGCAGCCAGGGTACTCAGAAACAGCAGGGTAATCGCCTTTTTCATCATCTTCTCCTTTGATTGGCAATGGATGGCAACGACTTGGCGGATGCGGTGAACGCTTCGCAAAGATGCCGTCTAAATCGACCTTCATTTTACTCAATTGTCTTCAATCGGCTATGGCTTTTGGCTAAAGCTGCGGGCCAGGTCACCAGACGGTGCTCTACTCGCCACTCTCTCCCTCACGGAGGGACGATACGACCCACTCCCACCACAGGTTCAAAAATGTTTAATTTTTTCTGCCCTTTTCCCTCCGATTACCCCTATCAGGGCTCGCCCGAAGGGCGCCCCTTGGCTAAGCTAGCGCCCCGATATGAACCTTCTCCAGATGAGAGCGCCGGATGAATGCAATAACCCCTGTGGCAGCCCTGCGCGGCCTGCTGCTGACCCTGCTGCTGGCGCTGGCCGGCTGCCAGCCCACCCCGCCTGCCCAGACTCGTATTCAGGGCAAGACCATGGGCACCTACTATGTGGTGACCCTGAGCGATAGCTATCCCGGTGGGGAGCCCTCCCTCAAAAGCGACGTAGAGAGCCTGCTGGCCCGGATGAACAAGGAGATCTCCACCTACGATCCGGGCTCGCTCATCTCCCGTTTCAATCAAGGGCCCGCCAACACCCCGTTTGCCATCCCGCCGGCCATGGCCATCATAGTCCAGCAGGGGATTGATGCCGGTAAGCTGACCGACGGCAAGCTGGATGTGACCGTGGGGCCTCTGGTCAATCTGTGGGGCTTTGGCCCGGACAAACGGCCGGTCAAGCGACCCGATGAGGCGGCCATCGCCGCCGCCCGCCACAAGGTGGGCATCGACAAGCTGACCCTGACCCCGCAAGGGGATCACTTCCTGCTCGAAAAAACGATCCCGGATCTCTATCTCGACCTCTCCACCCTTGGCGAGGGGGCCGCCTCTGACGAGATTGCCGCCCTGCTCGAAGGCAAGGGGGTACACAACTACCTGATCGAAGTGGCCGGTGCGGTGCGCAGCAAGGGCAACAACAGCAAGGGCTCGCCATGGAAAGTAGCCATCGTCGAACCCTCCGATCAGTCGGGAGCGTTTTCCGATATCGTCATCCCCAACGGCATGGCGCTCAGCACTGCGGGCAGCTATCGCAACTACTACGAGCTGGATGGCCAGCGTTACTCCCATATCATCGACCCCGCCACCGGCCAGCCGGTCACCCACAAGCTGGTCTCCGCCAGCGTCATCACCCCGACCGCACTGGAGGCCGATGCCCTCGATACCGCGCTGATGGTGATGGGGCCTGAAGCGGGGATGGCATTTGCCAAACAGCACCAGCTGGCGGTCTATCTCATCATCAAGACCGAACAGGGGTTCAAGGCTGAGTACACGCCGCAATTTGCTCCCTATCTGGCAGAGAAAAAACGGTGAGTTCAAGGCCCTGGCAACAGGGCCTTTTTCTTTCACTCATCGCGGGCAAAAGGCGGATAAACGGAGATGGTTCGCAATCGACAACTTGGCCAATTGCCTCTTCGGGCGCTTTGGTGGCACACTTTCTCCCATCAGCCCGCAGCGCCTCGACCCAGACAGATGCAGATACCTGAACAAGAGCCAGAAAAAAAGAGCCCACCCAAGCCACAACGCATTCTGATGGTCAATGAACAGCGCTCGTTTCAGGTGATGATGAAGGCGATGCTGCTCAATCTGGGTATCAGCAACATCACCTACTCCAATACCGCCGAGGATGCGCGGCGCCGCTGCCAGAAGGGCAGTTTCGACATCTATCTCATCGATTACGATCTGGGGGTTGGCGAGAATGGCCGCCAGTTGCTCGAGAGCCTGCGCGACAAAGATCTGATCCCGCCCCAGAGCGTGGTGATCATGGTGAGTGGCGACAGCTCCCGCGCCATGGTACTGAGCGCGCTGGAGGCCGAGCCCGACGAATACCTGATGAAGCCCTTCTCTCAGGAGCAGTTCTCGTTTCGCTTGAAGCGTGCCCTCGCCCGGCGCAATGCGCTGGCCAGCGTCTTTACCGCGCTGGCCGATGACAATCTGGCAGCCCTCATTACCGCCTGTGCCGAGCGGGCCGATGCGGTGCCCCGTTTTGCCAACTACTGCCGCTGCCTGCAGGCCGATACCCACCTCAAGCTGGGTCAGGCACAGGAGGCGCGCTCTTTAATGCGCCAGCTGCTGGCCGGGCAGGAGAACAGCTGGGCCCGCCTGACGCTGGGCAAGGCGTGCAACACCCTGGGGCTCCACGAAGAGGCGGTCAGCCATCTGCAGGCGACCCTCAAAAATACTCCGCTGATGGTGGAGGCTCACCTCTGGCTGGCGGAATCCCTGCTGGCCCTTGGCAATGACGAGCAGGCGCAGCAGGAGCTCAGACGGGCGGTGGATATCTCCCCCCAGTCGGTGCAACTCTCCCGACGACTGGCGGAGGTGTGCCTGCAGCGCCACGACTACGCCCAGGCCAAGGATGTGCTGATGTCGCTGATCGACCTGTCGCGCAACTCCATCCACCGCACGCCCCATTATCTGGGGGCCTATATCCAGACCCTGACCCTCTACGCCCTCAACAGCAACGACAGCTACCACATCGCCAACCTGCAAAAGCAGGTCAATTCTGCCCTGTCGCGCATCCGCGATTCGCTGATGATGTCGGAGTTCAACTACCCGGTGTTCGAGCAGATCTGTCAGGCCCGGGTGCAGATTGCGCTGGGCGAGCTGCTCAAGGGCAAGAAGATGCTCTATCGCGCCAACCAGAACTGGCTCGATGAACCGGCCACCATGCCCCCCGTCCTGCTTGGCGAAACCATCCTTGCCCTCTATCAGCTCGGCGAGTTCGAATATGCCGAAAGCCTGCAAGGGCTGCTGGCGGAGGACGAAGATCGGCTGCTCACCACCTGCATTCAGGCAACCCGCGATGACAAGACGGTGCTGGAGCGGCGTCAGCGCTACCAGCAGCTCAACGATCTGGGGATCAAGGCCTATCAGAGCGGCGAGCTGGAGCAGGCCCTCGGTCATTTTCGCGAGGCCCTGCGCCGCGCCCCCGCCAATACCGGTGCGGCTCTCAACAAGATCCAGGTGCTGCTGCAACTGATGCAGAAAAACCGCAAGAGTCCGGAATTTGGTGCCGAGTGCAAAGACACTCTGGACGTGCTCGACGGCATCCCCCTCAACCCGGCCCAGCAGGAGCGTTTTCGCAAGTTGCGTCAGGAGTTCAACCAGTTCAGCTAAGACCCCGCCGCCCCCCCTTTTCCCCGCCTATGCTGAAACCAGTTCGGCAATGCGAGGGAAACGAAGATGGCGATGTGTCGTTATCTGGTGGCCGATGGCCGCCACTGCAGTGAAGAGGCTGGCGAGCACGATCTCTGCCACTGGCATGATCCCCACCATACCCATCAGGAAGCCCGCAGCGCCGAGGCGCTTGAACAGTACGTTCGCGCTGGCGGACTCTGCCACGGCCTGCAGCTGTCACGGGCCAATCTGGCGGGCCTCAATCTGGTCAACAAGGAGTCCGATCAGGGATTTTTGCTGGAGCAGTGCAACCTCTATCGCGCCAACCTGCGCGGTGGTCACCTCTACGGCCTGCGCATGAAGGGCGGCAGCCTGATGAAAGCCGATCTCAGTGATGCCAACCTCCAGTGCGCTACCCTCGATGACGTCAACCTGCTCGGCATCCGCTGGCACAACACCCGGCTCGACAACATGCAGACCGGCAAACGGGTGATGCAGGATCGCAAGGGGCGCCGCGAACGGGATCCCAAACAGGCGCGCATCTGGTTTAAGGAGGCGGAAGAGACCTACCGGGATCTGCGCAAAGCCTCCGAGGCGCAGGGGATCTTCACCATGTCCGGCAACTATATCCAGCAGGAGCTCACCATGCGCCGCCTGCAACTGCCGTTCTGGTCGACCCAGCGTTTTACCTCCTGGGTGGTCGATCTCTTCTGCGGCTATGGCGAGGCCCCGATGCGGGTGGTGCTCTTCTCGTTGCTGCTCATCTTTATCTGCAGCATTTTTTACTTCTTCTGCGGACTGCATTTTCAGGGCGAGCACCTCATCTACCAGCCCGGTGCCCCGCTCGAGCAAAATGCCATCTTCCTGCTCGAATGCCTCTACTACAGCGTGGTCACCTTCACCACGTTGGGGTACGGCGACTTCACTCCGGTTGGCCTCTCCAGGATCTTTGCCGCCTTCGAGGCCTTCACCGGCAGCTTTACGCTGGCGCTGTTTGTGGTGGTTTTCGTCAAGAAGATGACCCGCTAAAAACCTGTCCACGATCCTACTGCGAGGCTGTGATCAAGGCTCATGTGCTGCTCGCTTTTTTGTAACCAAGAGTGCTCATGTATACATATACAATCCGGTTCCTGCGCTGCGCTTCACCTTGCTGACAGCCTCTCGCGACGGATCGTGAACAGGTTACCAAGCCGCTGCACCAGTCACAGCCCCCGAACTTGCATCCACCGCCGATTCCTAGTCCAATAGCGACTTATAAAAATGACATGAGCATCCCGGACATGAAGATCATCTCTTTCAATATCAACGGCCTGCGCGCCCGTCTGCACCAACTGCAAGCCATCATCGACAAGCACCAGCCCGATGTGATCGGCCTGCAGGAGATCAAGGTGCACGATGAAGCCTTCCCGCTGGCCGATGTGGAGGCCATGGGTTATCACGTGGAGTTTCACGGCCAGAAGGCCCACTACGGGGTGGCCATCATGAGCAAGCAGAAGCCGGTCAAGGTGGAGAAAGGCTTCCCCACCGACGACGAAGAGGCCCAGCGCCGGATGATCATGGCCACCTTCGAGCGCGAAGACGGCTCTCTCATCAAGGTGATGAACGGCTACTTCCCGCAGGGTGAAAGTCAGGATCACGAGACCAAGTTCCCGGCCAAACAGAAGTTCTACGAGGATCTGCAGCACTACCTCGAGACCAACCACACCCCGGACGACCAGCTGGCGCTGATCGGGGATATGAATATCTCTCCCACCGATCTCGACATCGGCATCGGCGAAGCTAACCGCAAGCGCTGGCTGCGGGATGGCAAGTGCTCCTTCCTGCCCATCGAGCGCGAATGGATGGAGCGACTGAAAGGGTTTGGCCTCACCGACACCTTCCGCGCCGCCAACCCCACCGAGTGCGAGCGTTTCTCCTGGTTTGACTACCGCTCCAAGGGCTTTGACGAGAACCGTGGCCTGCGCATCGACCTCATCATGGCCTCCGATGCTCTCAAGGACAAGGTGACCGAGACCGGCATCGACTACGAGCTGCGCGGCATCGAGAAACCCTCCGACCACGCCCCCATCTGGGCCTGCTTCGCCTGATACGGCGCAAGATTAACCGATGAGCCGCGACGAATTCGTAAACTGTGAAGCGGCTCGCGGTTGCCTGCGATAAAAGGGCGTAAAAACCCCATTCAGACAAGGTGCCTTATGGCACCTTATTTTTTGCAGCAAGGAGTGGCTGGCGTGATACGGTTACGAAGAGCCCGGGCCCGGGATGAACATCCCCGAAGCCCCCCCGCCCAAATAGGAAAAGTCAGACTTTTTTCGTCAATCGGCAACCCTAATTGCCACTTTGAGAAGGTTGTGTTCAAGGTTGCCGCCCTATCATCTCCCATTCCAATCATAAATAAGTTGTTTTTTTAATCATGAAGTTAATGATGTGTATGGAGAAACATGCTGAACGCAGCAGCCGAAATCGATCCAACAGGAGTGTGATGATGAAGGTGCCCAATGCCGGAAGAGAGGTTTACAAACGCAGCTTGCTGACCCTGGCGCTGATCAGCGGTCTGAGTGCCTGTGGCGGCGAGACGACCCAGACGGCCCAGACCATGCCCGCCGTACCTGTGGTGGTCGCCGAGGTCAAGCTGACCGATGTGCCGCTCACCACCGAGATGGTGGGAGAGACCGCCGGTTTTCGCGAGATCGATGTGCGCTCCCGGGTCAGTGGCATCCTGCTCAAGCGCACTTATGTGGAAGGCCAGCCGGTTACCGCCGGTCAGGAGCTGTTTCTGATTGACCCGGAGCCCTACAAGGTGGCACTGGAGCAGGCCAAAGGGACCTTGGCTCAGGAGCAGGCCCGTCTCAACAAGGCCCGTGCCGACCGGGATCGCATCATTCCCCTCTTCAAGCGTCAGGTGGTGAGTCGCAAGGACTATGACGACACCATCGCCAACTACGAAGCGGCCATCGCCAGCCATCAGGCCGCTCAGGCCAAGGTGAAAGAGGCGGAGCTCAACCTCAGCTACACCCAGGTGACCGCCCCCATCAACGGCATGGCGAGCAAGAGCTCCCAGTCCGAGGGGAGCCTTATCTCCACCAGCGGCGACAACGGCCTGCTCACAACCATCACCCAGTTTGATCCGCTCTACGTCAACTTCTCCTACTCGGAGCAGGATCGCCTCAACTTCGAAAACTCGGTAAAGAGAGGGGTGATTGAGGCGAAGGATGCCACCACCTGGCGCACCCATATCCGTCTGGCCGATGGCTCCATCTACCCGGAGGCGGGCAAGCTCAACTTCTCCGACAACCGGGTCGATCCCCAGACCGGCACCATCCGTGCCCGTGCCATCTTCGACAACAAGGACGGCGTACTGCTGCCCGGCCAGTTTGTCCGCATGACCATCGATCTGGGCCTGCGCAAAAACGCCATCGTGGTGCCGCCCCGCGCCATCGTCCAGTCCCAGGCTGACCGCATGGTGATGGTGGTCGATGCCGACAACAAGGTGGTGCCCCGTCCGGTGACCCTGGGCGCGGCAGTCGACTCCGGCGTGCTGATCGAGAGCGGCCTGCAGGCAGGTGAGCGCTATATCGTCGAAGGCTTGATGAAGGCTCGCCCCGGCGCTGTGGTGAAACCTGTCTCTGCCGACGAGATGAAGGCGATCACCGGCAAGGTGGTCAGCCAGTCTGCGGCCAAGTAAGGAGCCCGTATGTTTTCCAAGTTCTTCATAGAACGCCCCATCTTCGCCAGCGTGATTTCGATCATTATCGTGCTGGGCGGGTTGGCGGCGATGCGGGCGCTCCCCATCGAGCAATATCCCCAGATCACCCCGCCGGTGGTCTCGGTCACGGCGTTTTATCCGGGCGCAACCCCGGAGGTGATCTCCCAGACTGTCGCCGCACCGCTGGAGCAGCAGATCAACGGCGTCGAGCGGATGATCTACATGCAGTCGGGGTCGGCCTCCAACGGCCAGATGAACCTCAACGTCTACTTCGAGATCGGCACCGATCCGGATCAGGCCACCATCAACGTCAACAACCGGGTCTCGGCCGCCATGGCCCAGCTGCCGGAAGAGGTGAAAAAGCAGGGGGTGACGGTCAAGAAGAAATCGACCTCCATCCTGCAGGTGGTCACCCTCCAGTCACCGAACGGCTCGTTTGATACCACCTATCTGTCGAACTACGCCCTGCTCAACATCATCGACGAGCTCAAGCGGATTCCTGGCATCGGTGATACCACTCTGTTTGGCGGTACCGACTATGCGATGCGTATCTGGCTGCGACCGGATCGACTGGCCCAGCTCGAGCTCACCCCGAGCGACGTGATTGGCGCCATTCGCGAGCAGAATACCCAGTTCGCGGCGGGCAAGATCGGTGCCCAACCCACCACGGCCCCCATCGACTTCACCTACACTGTGCAGACCAAGGGGCGCCTTGAGGATGTGAAGGAGTTCCAGAACATCATCGTCCGCTCCATGCCCGATGGTTCCAAGATCCGGGTCCGCGATGTCGCCCGGGTCGAGCTGGGGGGCAAGGATTATGATCTGGTCGCCCGCGCCAACGGCAAACCGGCCATCGGTATTGCCACCTATCTGCAACCGGGCGCCAACGCCGTCGCGGTTGCCGATGCGGTACATGCCACCATGGAGCGACTCAAGGAGCGCTTCCCGCAGGATATCGAGTACCAGATCCCCTACGACACCACCGAGTTCGTGAAGATCTCCATCGAAGAGGTGGTACACACCCTGTTCGAGGCGATCGTGCTGGTGTTCGTGGTGGTCTATCTGTTCCTGCAGAACTTCCGCGCCACCCTGATCCCCTGTATCGCGGTGCCGGTGTCGCTCATCGGGACTTTCGCCGGCATGCTGGTGCTGGGCTTCTCCATCAACCTGCTGACCCTGTTCGGCATGGTGCTCGCCATCGGTATCGTGGTGGATGACGCCATCGTGGTGCTCGAGAACGTCGAGCGGATCATGAGCGAGAAGAAGTGCTCCGCCAAAGAGGCTGCCATCCTCGCCATGCAGGAGGTCTCCGGTCCGGTGGTCGCCATCGTGCTGGTGCTCTGCGCCGTGTTCCTGCCGGTCGCCTTTATGGGCGGCATGACAGGGGTGATGTACAAGCAGTTCGCCATCACGGTCGCGGTCTCGGTCGCCATCTCCGGTCTGGTGGCACTGACTCTCTCCCCGGCCCTCTGTGCCGTGTTGCTGAAAGAGGGACACCACAAACCGGCCCGCTTCTTCGTCTGGTTCAACGAAAAATTTGACCAGCTGACCCGCGGCTATGTACGCGGTGTGGCCTTCCTGAACCGTCGGGTGGGGGTCGCCTTTGCCATCATCGGCGTGCTGATCCTCTCCATCTACGGCCTCTTCCTGAAAGTGCCGGGCGAACTGGTACCGAACGAAGATCAGGGCTACCTCATCTCCGCCGTCATGCTGCCGGATGCCGCCGCGATGAGCCGGACCCAGGCAGTGGCGGATCAGTTCGACAAGATCGCCATGGCCAACCCCCATGTGAAGGATGTGATCACCTTCTCGGGCTTTGACATTCTCTCCAATGCCATCATCAGCAACAGCGGCATGACCTTCATTACCCTGAAGGACTGGAGTGAGCGTCAGGGGGCCGGACAGGACTCCTTCTCGCTGGCCAAGACCTTCCAGGGCTTGAGCCTGATGGGGCTGGCGGATGGCTTTGTCGCCTCCTTCAACCCGCCTCCCATTCAGGGGATGTCCACCACAGGTGGCCTTGAGGCCTATCTGCAAAACCGTGGCACCGGCAACGCCCAGGCTTTCTCAGGCGAAGTGCAGCGCTTCCTCGAAGCGGCCAAGGCGCGCCCGGAGTTTGCCAGCGTCACCAGTACCTACCGCGCCAACGTGCCGCAGGTCTATCTGGACCTGGATCGCGAAAAGGCCAAGGCGCTGGGGCTGCCGATCAACGCGGTATTCGACACCATGCAGGCCACCTTCGGCCAGGTCTATGTCAACGACTTCAACCAGTTCGGCCGTACCTACCGGGTGCAGTTGCAGTCCGAGGCAGACTATCGCGCCAAGAAGAGCGACATCCGCAACGTCTATGTCCGCTCCGACAAGGGGGAGATGATCCCGCTCAGCAGTCTGGTGACGGTGCGTGATGCCACCGGCCCCGAACTGGTCGAACGCTTCAACATCTTCCAGGCCGCCAAGATCATGGCCCAGCCCGCCCCAGGCTACAGCTCGGGTCAGGCCATCGCTGCGCTGGAAGAGGTCGCCAATGAGGCTCTTGGCAACGACGCCAAGCTGGAGTGGACCGGCTCCGCCTATCAGGAGAAAGCGGCCGCAGGCAGTGCAGGCATGGCCTTTGGTTTCGGTATCGTGATGATCTTCCTCATTCTGGCCGCCCAGTATGAACGCTGGAGCCTGCCGTTTGCGGTGATCACCGCGGTACCGTTCGCCCTGTTCGGTGCCCTGCTCGCCACCTGGCTGGTGGGGCTGACCAACAACGTCTACTTCCAGATCGGGCTGGTGACCCTGGTCGGCCTTGCCGCCAAGAACGCCATCCTGATCGTGGAGTTCGCGGTGATGAAGCACGAAGAGGGGATGAGCCTCATCGAGTCGGCACTGGAGGCGGCGCGCCTGCGTTTCCGTCCCATCGTGATGACCTCGCTCGCCTTCATCCTCGGCTGTGTGCCTTTGGTCACCTCCAGCGGGGCCGGTGCGGCAAGCCGTCACGCCCTCGGCTGGCCGGTCATCGGCGGCATGCTGGCCGCCACCTTTATCGCCATCTTCTTTATCCCGCTCTTCTTCCGGCTCATCATGCGCCGCTCGGAGAAACGGGCCTGACCACTGCGGTCTCGCTCACCAAGCCCCTCCCTCACGGAGGGGCTTTTTTATGTCACTCCGTTACATCGCAAACAGATAGGCCTTCATCGCCTTGAGACGCACGGTGGCGGCACCGATGATGTCGATAAAGCCAAGCAGCGGATGGGGTTTATGTGCCGAAATCCAGGCTGAGCCGGTTGCCCCAATTGGCAGGTCCACACCGTCCGGCACCAGCATGTCGAGTACCACTGTTCGGCCATGGCTCGACATGTTGTTGCCCACATGCTGCCGTACATCCTGATCCCCCTGCGCAACACTCATCTGGGCCTCCCCCGTACCAGTAAGTACTGAGTGCACCCGTGCCCGAAAGATGCGCCCGGGATAGGCATCTACATAAAACTCGGCAAACTGGCCTGGTGATATGTTGCGAAAACTCTGATCCGGAATGCGAAACTCCAGAAACTTGCGAGAAGTGTCGTATAGGTGCATGTTGCCGGTACGGGAACCGCTGGCAATATTGACTATCGAGACCTGACCATCAAACGGAGCCCTGATCACCTTCTCTTCATTCCGTCGCTCCTGCAAGGCCAGCTCTGTCTCTAGATTCAACACCTGAGCTTCAATCGCCTGAACCTTCGCTTCACTGGCACTCAGTTGCGCCAGATCGCCATCAATTTGGGTCTGCAGCTGGTCACGGCTCTGAATACTGGCAAAGTTACCCAACTGGGTCAGCCGAGCCAATTCCTTGTGATTGAGGTTCAGTCGTGACTGGATCGCTCTCTGCTGGCTTACCTCTGACGCCACCTGGGCATGCTGGGCGTCAATCTGATAGCTCAACGCCTGAGACTTACCGTTACTCTCCCAGTCCGCAAGACTATAAATGGGCTGACCACGCGCAACACGCTGATTATGCGCAACATAAATCTGATCTATCTGATGAAACTGGTTGATGCCTAGTAAGGGTCCCAACACCGCATGAGGTGCCTTGACCGTCGCCGAATCGGTAAAATCCACCGGAGCCAAATGGCGAGAGGTAGTCAACAAACCAAGCGCCAATAACGCGCCAATTGCGGTACTCCAAAAACCCGTTTTTAGGTTCCAAGGCAATATGTTCAGCTTGACCAGCAACCAGACGATCAGGATATAGGGCAGCAGGATCTCTTTCATGATGCCTCCCCCTCATGACGGCCACGTCGAATACCATGGCCGATAATAAGGCTCATCCGCTCGCTCAGCACATCCCAACGGGCAAAGGCGATGATGACGGCAAGCACCCACCAGGTCTTGTCGATAAACAGTCCGCACAAGGAGAGCGCAAACACCAGGGTGATATGCACCGACTCGGACACCTTGGCACGATGCACAGCGATCTCATGCAGTTGCCACAGCAGATAGACCAGATAGAGGACCACATAGAGAGTGATCACAGTAATCACCCCCATAAAGATCTCGGAATCAAGCAGTACCATGATGGCTGGCAAAGCATGGTTGAACCTGGTCGCCTCAATTGGATAGATGTGGGCACCTTTCGAGAAGAAGACAACCAGAGCGACCGTGACCAATATAAACGTCAGGCGCCAAAGCCACCGCGCTAACGCAGAGGTTGATTGTGATGACATTTGATGTTGTTCCTTGAGTAACGGATGAGCAAACAAGTGGACCTCACGAGCCACCTGGCTAATAACGCGCCGAATCGGCGCGACGGGCAGGATGGAGAAGCCCCCAATCAGTGAAGGCTTGCAAGGCTCACAACTCAGAACTGGTGTTGCACACCGATGTTGAAGAAGTTCAGGTAGCTGTTGTTGTAGCTGCCGGACAAGTGCGGGCGACCGATCCCGTCCTGATCCACTGGCATATCACCCAGCCAGGCCAGGGTATAGCTGGCTTCCACCTTGGTGGCTGGGCTCAACTGATAACTGGCCCCCAGCCCCCAGCGCCAACCAGAACCCACTGGAAGCATCACAGTACGGTACTCATCACTCACGGCACTACTGTCATAGCCTATTCCGCTGCTCAAACGCAGTGCAGGGGTGACATCAACCTGTGCCCCCAGGCTGGCATGCCATGTATCCTTGTAATTCATATCAATGGTTTGGCTGCCCATGGCAGATGCCACACCGATATCGCCAAAACGGGACCACTGCTGCCAGTTGGCACTGGCCAGCAAGGCCCACTGGTCGTTGAGCTGGTGATAGCCACTTAGCGTAATGGTCTGCGGAATCATGATATCGACCCCTAGACCTGCCACATCAGCACGTGGGAAGAGCTGATCTTCCAGCTCCCACTTCAGTTCGGAGAAGTAGCTCAAGCCGATACGGGAGTGCTGATCCAGCTCGTAAAGTACCCCGAATGAGGCGCCATACGCCCAGTCGCTGTTGGAGAATTCCCGCCCGTCCCCCATCCCGGACGTCAGATCCACAGAGGCTTCCATCGAACCATTCATGGCGATCAGGCTGGCTCCCACTGACCAATTTGAGTCAATGCGGTACGCCAGACTCGGAGCAAAGGCGATGCCGGTCAGCTTGGCCGACTGGGTATAACCACGACCATCCCAGCCATCACCATAATCGATACCCAGACCGTGACTGCCAAAGACGCCGAGACCTGCGACCCATTGATCGTCGATGGCATGAGTCAGATAGAGGCTGCCGAGCGGCGCTGTCTGCAGGGCATTTCCACCGTTGTTACCGCCGTTGTCCAGATCCAGCTCAAGGTCGCCGTATACCACACCGCCATTGACCTGCAACTGGGTACCTTCCAGTTTGGTCATAGCGGCCGGGTTGCTTGCGATAGTATCTGCCCCTTGGGCACGGGCGGCAGACCCTGCGTTGGCCAGCGCACTGTTGGCAGTGCTGGTCTCGTAGAGGGCAAGGCCGCCAGCCATGGCTGATGGACTCAGCAAAGCGGCAAGCATCAGCGACAGCAGTCGTGGCTGCATTTCAATACTCCTGAATAGTGAACATGGTGAGCACCCGGCAAGGTGTGCTGCTCAAAAACACGGTTTGACTCTTTGATTGTCAGCATCCGGGAGACCTGCAGCTTTATACTGCTCGCTCATGGCGTCACGGGATGGATAAGGTCGGCAAGCACTCCTGCCGCAGTCATTTATGCCGGAGCAAAAGAGTGAACCATCACGCCATCGTGGTAACTGACAGGGGGCATCCTAACGGGATGAGGGGCATGCTTCATTAGGGTTGGGCATACGCAATGGTTAAGCATTGCTTAAATATCCTCCCCCCAACACAGCACCTCTATTACATCACCGGCGCCATTGACCTTCACCTCGTGGCAAGGTTTACAGTCCCGCCATCTGCTCCCAAAGGATGCCCGGATTGTCACTCACCCAGCTTGCTGCAAGATTGCCCTCTGTTGCTCTGGCCCGGCTATTGCTGGCGCTGCTGCTCGTCTGCAATCTGACCCTCTGCATCAGCTGGCATGGTTCTCCCCTCTCCTCCGAGCCGACCCCAAGCAGCGCCCAGTCGATGGTGATGTTCGATTCATCCATGGCGATGGCGGATGGCGATATCTCTCATGCAATGCCTGCTATGGATCACCCGGGCGATGTCATGCCCCTCTCCTGCCATCAGGGAGACGAGGGGTCAGCCATGGGCGATGAGTGCCAGATGCAGACAGGCATCAATGCCCCCTCCTTCGGCGCGATGACTCTGCTTGGGGTACTGGTCGCTCTGCTGCTCTTTCCCTTTCTACTTGGCAACAACGTCGCAGCGTCACTGCTTGATAACTGGTTGCGGGATCCCTTCCTGCGATCCCGCGGTACTCACCCTCCTTCCTGGCCGCGCCGACATCTGATGCTGTCGGTGTTACGCCACTAGAAAGTCCTTCTCTTGCGGCACAGGCAAGCTTTAACTTGCCCGTTTCCTGCCGCCTTGCCTGACCCTGTGCCCCGGCCAAACCGGTCCGCTCACAGGGAGCCGTGCGCACTGATACAGCTGCGCCCCGTTTGCCGCCAGCCCCTTGGGTGATGCCTTGCACCTCACCCGACCGGCGGCCTGCAAAAGAGAAGACGTATTATGTCACCAGCCCACTTTTCACCGTCCAAGGTTGCTGCCTTTGCGGGCGCCTTATCCTCCTGCACTTTCTGCATGCAGATCCGCGCCGGAGGCCTGTCATGAACAAGATCATCCTGATGTCGGCCCTGCTGCTCGCCCTTGGCGCCGGTGGCGGCTACTGGGCCGCCAAACAGACCTCCGATGGCGCAAGCGCCAAAGAGAAGACGCCCCTTTACTGGGTCAACCCCATGGATCCCCGCGACAAGCGCGATGCCCCCGCCAAGGACAACATGGGGATGGACTTTATCCCCGTCTATGAGGAACAAAAAAACGGCTCACCGGGCACCGTCACCATCAGCCCCGAGATCCAGCAGAACCTGGGGGTGCGACTGGCTAAGGTCGAGCGACTGCCTATCCACCAGCAGATCGAGACGGTGGGCTATGTCGGGTATGACGAGGATCGGCTGGAGGCGATCAACGCCCGCATGGCGGGCTGGATCCGCACCCTCGCCATCAAGAGCGAGGGGCAGCAGGTGAGCAAGGGGAGCCTTATTTACGAGCTCTACGCGCCGGATCTGGTCAACGCCCAGCACGAATACCTGCTGGCACTCAACACAGCCAACCCACTGCTGCTCCGCGCCGCCGAGGGCAAGCTCAAGTCCCTGCAGGTACCGGCAGATCAAATCTCAGCCCTCAAGCGCACCCGTCAGGTGCGCGAAACCATCAGCATTTACGCCCCCAGCAGCGGTTATGTCTCCGAACTCAAGGTGCGCGAGGGCCAGTATGTTGAGCCCGCTGCGGCGCTGTTTAACATCAGCACCCTCAAGCAGGTGTGGGTCAGTGCCGAGGTGTTCGAGCGCCAGGCCGCCCAGCTGAAGGTGGGGGATCCGGTCACCATGACTCTCGACTATGCCCCCGGTCGCAGTTGGCAAGGTAAGGTGGATTACCTCTATCCGACCCTGGATGCCGCTACTCGCACCCTCAAGGTGCGGCTGCGCTTTGACAACCCGGACGAGTTTTTGAAACCCAATATGTTTGCCAAGGTGAGCATTCGCACCGGGCAGGGAGAGCCGCAATTGGTGGTGCCAAGCGAAGCGGTGATCCGCACCGGCAGTCAGGATCGGCTGGTGCTGGCACTGGGGGATGGCAACTTCAAGTCGGTCGCCGTCACTCTCGGCCCCCAGTTTGGCGACAAGGTTGCCATCAAGGCAGGGGTAGAGGCTGGGGATAACATCGTCAGCTCTGCCCAGTTCCTGCTCGACTCCGAGTCGGCCATCGATTCTGACTTCCAGCGCATGACGGCGGTGCGCCCAGCCCAGGTATGGACCCAGGGTGAGGTTGAAAGCATCGATCTGGCCAACCGTACCCTGATGGTCTCCCACCAGCCCATCCCCGAGTGGCAGTGGCCCGCTATGGAGATGGAGTTCAGCGTTGCCGAGGGGGTCGACATCAGCCTGCTGGCCGAGGGGCAGACCCTGCATCTGCAAGTGATGCAGGAGGGGGATGAGTACCGCATCACCACAATCTATCAGGAGAAGGCACCCGCTACTGACGGCGACGCCACCAAGCCTGCATCGGATGATATGGGCAAGATGGAAGGCATGGACCATAGCCAGCATCAGATGGCGATGCCCGAGATGGAGAAGAAGTCATGATCCTCTCGATCTCTTGCCGCTTTACTAGCAACCATGTCCTGACGTTCACACCACGCCAAGAGGAAGGAGCCAGATCATGATCCCTTCCATCATTCGCTGGTCAATCGGCAACCGCTTTCTGGTGCTGCTATTGACCCTCATGCTCACCGCCTGGGGGCTCTGGTCGGTCAAACAGACCCCGGTGGACGCCCTGCCGGATCTCTCCGACGTGCAGGTGATCATCAAGACCTCCTATCCGGGCCAGGCGCCCCAAGTAGTTGAGGATCAGGTCACCTACCCGCTCACCACCGCCATGCTGGCGGTGCCGGGGGCAACCACGGTGCGCGGCTACTCCTTCTTCGGCGACGCCTTCGTCTATGTGCTGTTTGACGACAACACCGACCTCTACTGGGCCCGCGCCCGGGTGCTGGAGTATCTGAGCCAGGTTGCGCCCAACCTGCCCGCCTCCGCCCGCCCCCAGCTCGGCCCCGATGCCACCGGGGTGGGCTGGGTCTATCAGTACGCGTTGGTGGACAGAACCGGCAAGCACGACCTCAGCCAGCTCACCTCGCTGCAGAACTGGTTCCTCAAGTACGAGCTGCAGACGGTGGATGGGGTCTCAGAGGTCGCCACCGTGGGCGGCATGGTGCGCCAGTATCAGGTGCGGGTCGACCCGGACAAGCTGCGCGCCTACGGCATTCCGCTCTCCCTAATCGAGACCGCCATCAAGCAGGGCAACCAGGAGACCGGCGCCTCCGTCATCGAGATGGCGGAAGCGGAGTACATGGTGCGCTCCAACGGCTATCTGAAAAGCGTCGAGGATCTGAAGCAGATCCCGCTCGGTACCAATGTGCGCGGCGCCCCACTGCTGCTGGGTGACGTGGCGGATGTAGTCACCGGCCCCCAGAGCCGGCGCGGCATCGCCGAGCTCAACGGCGAAGGGGAAGTGGTAGGCGGCATTATCGTCATGCGCTATGGCGAGAATGCCCAGCACACCATCGACAGGGTCAAGGCGCGGCTCGCCCAGCTGAAGAGCAGCCTGCCGGAGGGGGTGGAGGTGGTCACCGTCTACGACCGCTCCGACCTTATCCAGCGCGCCATCGACAACCTCTCCGGCAAGCTGGTGGAGGAGTTCGCAGTGGTGGTGCTGGTCTGCCTCGCCTTCCTGTTCCACCTGCGCTCGTCGCTGGTGGTGGTCATCTCCCTGCCCATCGCCATCCTGACCGCCTTTATCGTGATGCACCTGCAGGGGATCAACGCCAACATCATGTCGCTCGGCGGCATCGCTATCGCCATCGGCGCCATGGTGGATGGCGCCATCGTGATGATCGAGAACGTCCACAAACACATGGAGCGGGAGGCGCTCACCGACAAGAACCGCTGGCGTATCATCACCGAGGCGAGCATCGAGGTGGGGCCCGCCATCTTCTTCTCCCTGCTGATCATCACCATCAGCTTCCTGCCGGTGTTCGCGCTGGAGGCGCAGGAGGGGCGGATGTTCCACCCGCTCGCCTACACCAAAACCTACGCAATGGCCGCCGCGGCCGCTCTCGCCATCACGCTGGTGCCGGTGATCATGGGCTACTTCATCCGTGGCAAGGTGCTGGCGGAGCAAGCCAATCCGCTGAACCGCTGGCTGAGTCAAGGCTATGTACCGCTGCTTAAAGCCGTGCTGGCCCGTCCGAAAACCACTCTGGCTGTCGCCGCCGTGGTGACGGTGGCGGGCTTCTGGCCGCTCAAGTACTTGGGCTCCGAGTTCATTCCGCCGCTCGATGAGGGGGACATCATGTATATGCCCACCACAGCAGCCAATATATCGGTGGGCAAGGCGCGAGAGATATTGCAGCAGACCGACAAGCTCATTCGCACCGTGCCCGAAGTGCAGAACGTGTTCGGCAAGGCGGGGCGCGCCGAATCGGCCACCGACCCCGCCGATCTGGTGATGATGGAGACCAGCATCCAGCTCAAGCCCCGCGACCAGTGGCGCCCCGGCATGACCCCGGAGAAGCTCAAGGAGGAGCTGGATTCCCTTATCCGCTTCCCCGGCCTCACCAACGCCTGGGTGCCTCCCATCAAGACCCGCATCGACATGCTGGCCACCGGTATCAAGACTCCGGTCGGCATCAAGATAGCGGGGCCGGACCTCAAGGTGATCCAGCAGCTCGGCCAGCAGCTTGAGCAGATCGTCGGCAAGGTGGAGGGCGCCTCATCGGTCTACGCCGAGCGGGTAGCCGGTGGCCGTTACGTCAAGGTAGATATCGACCGGCTGAAAGCGGCCCGCTACGGCCTCAACATCGCAGATGTGCAGGCAGTGCTCGCCACCGCGGTGGGCGGCATGGAGGTGGGACAGACCATCGAGGGGCGCGAGCGTTACCCCGTCAACCTGCGCTATCCCCAGAGCTATCGCGATTCGGTGGCGAGCCTCGAGCTGCTGCCGGTGGTCACTCCGAGCGGGGCGCGCATCGCGCTGGCGGACGTGGCGCGGGTCTACATCAGCGATGAGGCCCCCATGCTGCGAAGTGAAAACGCGCGCCTCAACGGCTGGGTCTACGTCGATATTCGCGGCCGCGATATCGGCTCCTTCGTCGATGAGGCCAAGGCAGAGGTGGGCAAGCAGCTGGAGCTACCGGCGGGCTACGCCCTCACCTGGTCTGGCCAATACGAGTACATGGAGCGGGCCAAGGCGCGCCTCGCCTACGTGGTGCCGCTTACCATCGCCATCATTGTGCTGCTGCTCTATCTGGCGTTTCGCCGCGCTCAGGAGGTGCTGCTCATTCTCACCACCTTGCCGCTGGCGGTGGTGGGGGGGATCTGGACCCTCTGGCTGCTCGACTTCAACCTCTCGGTGGCAGTCGGGGTCGGCTTTATCGCTCTGGCCGGGGTGGCGGTGGAGACCGGCGTCCTGATGCTGGTCTACCTCAACCATGCCTGGGATAACCTGGTGGCCAGTGGCAAGCCGAACAAGGCGGGTCTGCATCGGGCGGTGATCCACGGCGCCGCCCTGCGCCTGCGTCCCAAGATGATGACGGTGGTGACCATTATCGCCGGCCTCTTGCCCATCATGTGGAGCCACGGTACCGGATCCGAAGTGATGCAGCGCATCGCCGCCCCCATGATCGGCGGCATGGTGAGCGCGCTGGTGCTGACCCTCTTGGTGCTGCCAGCGGCCTATTACCTGTGGCGCAGCCGCAGCCTTGGCAAGGGCGCGAACCCGCAATCCGAATAACCCGATTTCACGATCCATATTGACTGAACTATGAGGAAACCATCATGAACTACAAGACGCTGACCCTGACCCTGCTGCTTGGCCTTGCTACCCACACCAGCCTGCAAGCCGAAGAGATGATGCACCATGAAGGGCACGATATGAGTCAGACGGGTGAGATGAGCGAACAGGGCGCAATGGTGATGACCAAGGGGGTCATTACCCGCCTCGATGAGGGGAGCGGCAAGGTCGGCATCAAGCACGAGGCGATCGAGAATCTCAAGATGCCCGCCATGACCATGGTCTTTCGAGTGGCAGATCCGGCCCAGCTCAAAGGGCTCAAGGTGGGGGATGCCATCCACTTTCATGCCGAAAGCCAGAGCGGCAAGCTCACAGTGACAGCCATCCAACCGCAATAAACGGCTCTGGCTCGCCGAAGAGGTCACGATAGACAGTGACAACGCAAGAGGGAGGCATCAGCCTCCCTCTTCTTTTGCTCAACCTGTTCGTTGGGTCAAACTCTGGCGCGCGATAGCACTCAGCTGCGGGTTGCCAGCAACTGCTCCACATCCTCGATCACCTTGAGGGCCGCCTGCGGGCCGCCGCTGGAGGTCCAGAGCGACCCGTCAACGGCACCAAAGCGCTTTGCCTTGATCACCGGCAGTTGCTGGAACGCCGGGGTCTGCTCCGCCTGACGCATGGCATCCACCGCATCACCGCTGGCGCTCAGAGTGCCGACCACCAGCCAGTCAGCATCCAGCAGGTTGAGGGACTCTAGACTGAGCGCCGGTGAGTGGGGCGCGCCAGTCCCCTGTTGTTTGTCCGGACGCACCAGGCCCATCGACTCCACTACGCTGCTGGCAAAGGTGCCCTGATACATAAAGCTCGGCCCCTTGGGGTTCCAGCGCACTATGCTGATGCTCTCCCCCTGATGTTTGGCCAGCTTGCTGCGGGCCTGAGTCAACCGCTCGGCATACTGCAGCAAGAAAGTATCCCCTTGCTGGTCGCGGTTGAGGGTGTGGGCGGTGCGGCGGAAGCTATCCTGCCACGGCTCACCCCACTTGCTGGTCACCACGGTCGGCGCGATCTCCCCCAGTAAGGTCAGCAGCTCTGGACGGGTCTGGCCTGTCAGGATAAGGTCGGGCTCCAGCGCAATCAGCGACTCCAGATTGGGGCTGTCGAGATCGCCGATCACCTGGATCCCCATGCCCGCCTTGTTCAGCAAATAGCGGGGCAAGGTGGGTTGACCACGGCCATTGACGGCGCCGATGGGGGTCAGCCCCAGGGTCAGGGTGCTGTCGAGTTCGAGCTCGCTCAGCACCACCACCCGCGTTGGCTGGACTGGCACCTGCACCTTCTGGCCAAACGCATCGGTCACTTCACGCATCTCCTGCGCCTGAACCAGCGGCGCGGCCAGCATCAGGATGGCTGCTGCCAGGGCGGCAAAACGCTTCATCATCTCACTCCTTCTCGTTGCACGGCCCGGATAATCGGCCGCGTGAATATACTCGTTGGGCCCACAGAACAGGCCCATATGACTCAACTCGCCGAACGCAGGGTGCGGCCATGTTCGTGGCGACGGGGTACGATAATGGGCGCCCCGTCGCCGGGGGCATGCAGAATGTCGACACTGGTCTGGTAGAGCTGGTCGATCAGGGATTTGGTCACCACCTCCCGGGCCGGGCCCATGGCGGCAATGGTCCCCTCGCCGATGGCGATCAGCTCGTCACAGTAGCGGGCCGCCATCGCCAGATCGTGGATCACCAGCAGCACGGTTTTGCCCTCGGCCGTGATGCGATGGATCGCCTCCATCACCTCGGTCTGGTGACCGATATCGAGGGCACTGGTGGGCTCGTCGAGCAGCACCATGTCGCTGTCCTGCGCCAGGATCATCGCCAGCCACGCCCGCTGCGCCTGCCCGCCGGAGAGGGACGCAGCGCTCTGCTGCCAGATCCCCTCAAGCTGCATTCGCTCGCAGGCAATACGCACCATGCGGGCATCCTCCTCACCCCACTGATTGAACCAGCCCTGATGAGGGTGGCGGCCATACTGCACCAGCTGCTCCACCAGAATGCCGGCAGGCAGGGTCGGCCGCTGGGGCAGATAGGCGAGCTCCCGCGCCAGCCCCTTCATGGGGTAGCTGGCAAGCGGCTTGCCTTTGAGCAGGATCTCGCCGCGTTGGGCTTTCATCTGGCCGGAGAGCAGCTTGAGCAGGGTCGATTTGCCGCAGCCGTTGGGGCCGACGATCCCCACCAGCTTGCCCCTTGGCACGCTGAAGGAGATGTCCCGCAGGATGGGAGTCTGCTGATAGGCGAAGTGGAGGCGATTTACGGTGAGCGTCATCAGTCAGCCCTCTGGCGATCGTTAACAAGAAGAAACAGCAGCAACAGGCCACCGAGAATGCGGGTCATGATACCGGTCGCCACCTCGTGGGGGCTGGCCAGCCCCCGAACCAGGGTATCACTGGCAAGCAGCAGCAGGGCGCCGCTAAGCGCCGCCAGCCAGAGCGGCACCACCCGGTCTTTTACCAGCCAGGAGGCAAGAATGGGGGCCGCCATGGCGATAAAGACCACGGGCCCGCCGATGGCGGTGCCGAGCGCCGCCACCAGAATGGCCTGGGCCAGAATGCCCAGTTGTACCCGATCGCCGTTGACGCCAAGCCCTCTGGCCATCTCGGGACCAAAGCGCAGCACCGCCAGCGCGCGGGAGAGATAGACGATCCAGGGGCAGAGCAGCAGCAACAGGATGGCGATGGGGGTGATGGTGCTGTAACCCACGGCGATAAAGCTGCCCATATTCCACAGATAGAGGGAGCTCAGGTGCAGCAGGGCCTGAGTGGACATCACAAACTGGCCGAGCGCCTCGAACAGCTCGGAGAGGCCGATACCGATCACCACGAACAGATAGCCCTGCTCACCCGGTTTGCGGCAGAGGGCATAGAGCACCAGCGCCGCGAAGATAGCGCCGATGGGGGCAGCCCACCAGGGCCAGCTGCCCACGGTCAGATAGAGGGAGAAGATGATGATGGCCAGAGAGGCCCCGTTGTTGACCCCCACCATGTCGGGTGTGGCCAGCCGGTTGCGAACCAGCGTCTGCACCAGACAGCCGGAGAGCCCCATGGCGGCACCCGCCACCATGACCCCAAGAATGCGCGGCAGCCGGATCTTGAACAGGGTGAGCTGCTCAAGCCGCGTCCCCTCCCCCAGCAGGGTGTTGACCACCCCGGCCAAGCCAAGCTTGCCGCCGCCAACACTCAGGGCCAGCAGAGCAAGTGCCAGCAGCGCCATGGCCAGCAGAGCCAGCCAGCGCCAGCTCGGCAGATGGACCAGCAAAGAGCGGTTGCCGGCCCGCAGGCAGAGCATATCGGTAGGTGTGCGCATCAGCCCCTCACTTGACGGTCAGCAGGGTACGAAAGCCCCCGCGATGAACAATGGCGATCAGCACAGGTGCGCCAATCAGGGCCAGAATGACGCCATTGGGCAGCTCGAACGGCTGGATCAGCCAGCGCGCCAGAATGTCGGCCAACAGCAGAAACAGCATGCCGAACAGGGCGGAGAAACAGACCTGCACCGACAACCTAACCGGCTCTACCAGTCGGCCACAGTAGGCGGCCAGAAAGCCGACAAAGCCGATGGGACCGGCGATGGCGATGGCACTGGCGGTAAACAGGGTGGCGGCCAACAGCACGCCAATTCGCACCCGGTTTGGGCGGATCCCCAGCGCCTGGGCCTGACTGTCCCCCATCTGCATCAGGGTCAGCTGGCGACAGAGCAGCAAGGTGATGACAAACGCCGCCAGCACGAAGGGCAGCACGGCAATGATGGCATCGAGATTGGCCGCCGACAGGGAGCCGAGGTTCCAGAAGCGGTACTGCTCCAGCACCATCTTGTTGGAGAGCAGCAAAAAGCTGGAGAGACCGCCGAAGGTGGCCGAGAGCGCCACCCCGACCAGAATCAGCTTGAGGGGGTTGGAGCGGCCAATCATCATGCCAAGCCCCAGCACAATCACGTTGCCGAGCAGCGCACCGAGTCCGGCCCAGAGCAGATAGCCATAGGCAGACTCTACCCCGAACCAGGTGAGCCCCACTACTAGTGCAAAGACGGCCCCGGCGTTGACCCCGAGCAGACCGGGCTCCGCCAGCGGATTGCGGGTCGCGCTCTGCAACAAGGAGGCCGCCAGAGATAAAGAGGCGCCGACCACCATGGCACAGAGGGTGCGCGGCAGTCGCAAGGTATTGAGCACCATGGCGAGCTTCTCGTCGCCAGCCCAGCGGGCATCCCCCATCAGGTAGCCGAGCACCTCGCGAGCACCATAGACACCCGCACCGGTGGCGAGCGAAAGAGAAAGCAGTACGAACAGGAGGAACAATCCCAGCCAGAACAGCGAGGTCTGGTCTCTAAACACCCTTTAACTCCTTATGATCGCAATGCCATCTTGTTGAAATACATGTGGTTTTAATAAAAGTCGTCACCCGAGGTGATCCCCTGACAACAAAGGAAGCCCGCCAGTGCGGGCTCCCGCTCAGCCATTACAGCTTGTAGGCCACACCGGCATAGACAGTGCGCCCGTCGAGAATTTGATCAGCCTCGGTGGCAACCCAGTCACGCTTGGTATTGGTCAGGTTGTTGAGTCCGAACTTCAGATCCAGTGCCCGGGTGGCGTTCCAGACTGCCCCGACATCCAGTGTGTGGAATCCGGCGGTGGTCTCATAGGTGGTGCCGCTCATGCGCGGAACCGGCAGGATCTGGCTGCCGGTGTAGTTCCAGCCGAGCTGGGTACTCAGGCTCTCGATGACCTGCCACTCCAGCTTGGCGTTGGCGGTATGCTCCGGCGTCCGATAGAGATCCTTGCCGCTGGTCTTGTCCTCCCCGTCGATCAGGGTGACGTTGCTGGAGAGGGTCAGGTTATCAGTGAGATCAAACCAGCCGCTCAGCTCCACCCCCTTGATGCGGGCCTTGCTGACGTTCTGATAGGTCATCACCGCCGGACGCCAGGTGGAGGTCCATGCCTCGCTCTGGATCTTGTCCTTGATATCGTTGTGGAAGGCGGTAACCCCGGCGCCCCAGAACGAACCATCATAGGCAGTGCCCAGCTCGTAGCTGACGGCGGTTTCCGGCTTCAGGTCCGGGTTGCCCACCACAGCGCAGCGACCGCGACAGGCGGCTACCGCATAATCCGGGTTGGACTGGGCAATGGTCGGTGCCTTGAATGCCTTGCCAATGCCGCCCTTGACCACCCAGTTGTCAGTCAGGCTGTAGAGGGCATAACCGCGGGGGCTGAACTCGGTGCCATAGGTCTCGTGGTGATCGACCCGGCCACTCAGTGTCAACGCCAGATCGCCAAAGCCAAACTCATCCTGCAGATAGAGCGCGCTCTGGTTGACGCTGACATCACCCCCCTTGAGGTTGACGTTATGCTTGAGTTCGGTGATGCGGTACTCGGCACCACTGGTCAGCAGGTGGCTGCCCAGATTACCGCTCAGCTGGCCATCGAAGGTGTGGTTGGTCTGGCTCACATCGCCGCTGGTCTTGCTCAGCGCCGTCATCAGTTCGGAGTCGTCAAACAGGTCAACCTGCTCGAAGGCATAGCCGACCCGGCTGTCGAACTGATCCCAACGGCCGACGTGAGTGGCATTGAGCCCCAGTCGCTCCATCTGCTGGATATTGCGCGGCGTCTGGCCGTAGTTGTTCCAGTGGGCCTCCCGATCGTCTTTGGCGTAGTTCATCCCTACATCCAGACCCTGACGATCATCGATCAACCATTTGACGTTGGAGAGGATCCCCAGCTTTTCACGCTGCTCGATGGCATCGGCCTTGGGGTTGATGCTCTGCTCGCTCTGCCAGGCATCCCTGTGGTTCCCTTCCACCACTAGGTTGGCCAGCAGCTTGTTGTCGATCAGCGCCCCGCCCACATAGGCACTCGCCTTGTTGATATCCCCTCCGTGACCGTCGGTGGGGTCACTGAAGGTATAGGTGGCCGCCGCTTCGGTCTTCTCCCCGGGTTGGCGCAAGATGACATTGACCACCCCACCCAGCGCATCGGCACCGTAGAGGGAGGAGATGGGGCCACGGATCACTTCGATACGCTCGATGGCCGCCATCGGGATGGCGGAGAGATCGAAATCATTGCCATAACCGGAGGTTAGGGCATCGCGGGAGCTGATTCGCCGGCCATTGACCAGCAACAGGGTGTAATCCCCCTCCAGCCCGCGCAACTTGATCTCGCTGCGGCCGTAGCTGGTCGCAGGGCTGATATTGACCCCCGGCAACTGTTTCAGAGCGCCGGTCAGATCATTGACATTGAGCTTGTCGAGCTCGGCCCGGGTCACCACAGAGACGCTGGCCGGGGCGGTCAGCTCGCTGTGCCGGGTTTTACTCGCCGTCACCACCATAGTTTCATGAGCGGTGACAGGCGCAGTCCCTTGGGCCAGAACTGGCAGGGCAAAAAGGGACAACACCAGCGGATGCACTGCAAATCGTCGGGATGATGTACGCATCATCAACACTCCACATAAAACAACCAAGGCCAACACCACCGACATCCCTGTCTGACCTCGCCAGACCCGGTGCAAAGTGATGGAGTTCATTGGCATGAACAGTCGTCCATGCCCCATCACCCCGAACATCAGTGCATTACGGCAGGCCCTGCGTTGTGCTATGCCACTCGCAGCCATCAATAACAAAAGCGCCGTACCGACTGACATCGGGACGGCGCAATACTAAATGCAAATCATTTTTATTTGCAAGCGTGAATCAGGTATTCTTTCGCATCCGCTTAATTATCCATCACATCGTGACGGGTCTGGTGATAGGCCTCTTCACTCTTGCCCCGCCGCCAGTACGGCACGGCGTAGAGCGACTGGCGATCCACCTCGAGCACAGACCGAAAATGGCGGCGCAGCGGCAGCACCAGCGCCTCTTCCCCACCCAGCCAGAAGAAGCCACCATCGCGCACCAGCGGCAGAGCAATCACATGCTCCAGCAGGCCACTGGACTCGGGCTCGCCGACAAACCAGTGACAGCGCACCCCGACCGGCAGTGTCAACGGCTGAGCATCGGCCTGATCCGGCACCAGAATCGCAATTTCCCCTCTGGCATCGGCAGGCATCACCTCACACATCGCCATGATGGCGGGCAAGGCGGTGAGATCCCCCACCAAGCAGTAGTGATCGGCCGATTGCAGCATGGGGTTGGGACCACCCGGCCCGGAGAGGATCACCTTCTCTCCCGGCTTGGCATGGGTAGCAAAGGCGCTGGCGGGCCCGCCGTCACCGTGCAGCACGAAGTCGATATCAATTTCCTGCTCATCACGGCGAAACGCGCGGATGGTGTAGGTGCGGATCACCGGCTTGTCAGCCGGGTCACTCCAGCGCGGGCCGCTCGGGGTCATGACAGGCAGCACCGGCTCTACCTGATGGGGCTGGGCCAGCATCACCTTGATATGGGCTCCACCGCAGGTAAAGGGATAGTCAGCCAGTTCGCTGCTACCAAAGGTGATGCGACGCAAATGGGGGGTGACCTGGGTAATGGCTTTGACAGTCAGCAGACGGGGACGATTGGGAGGCAGAGATGGGGACACGATGGGGCTCCTCGTTGAGTGTGTCGCCCATGCTACACGCAAATAGGAATTACTATCAAATAAGATTATTTCTCGTCTAATAGCTACAAACTGGATTCAAACATTCCCAACCACTGGCATACACACCCCAATCCAGAAATAGGCTTTATGCACGCTAGCTCCATGATTGGGCAAAGAAAGCAGCCGGACAACGCCACTGTTACAAAGGGTTCCATTTGCTTATTTCGACCATAGTTTTTCGAGATCAAATTTTATTTCCCAATAAGTTTCCTATCCTTAGTGAAGCAGTTAATGTAAGCACAGGATGCCAAACAGGATTGTATGATGGATGACCAGATCCTGATTATTGATGATGACGATCTCTCCCTCCCCGACGCACAGCAAGCGGGCTGGAAGGTGATGATTGTTGACGATGAGCCTGAAGTGCATCGCATCACCAAAATCACCTTGAACAAATTCGAGTTTGACAATCGCCCCATCGATTTTCTGCATGCCTATTCCGCAGCGCAGGCCAAAGAGTTGCTGGCCACCACCCCGGACGTTGCCCTGTTGCTGCTGGACGTGGTGATGGAGGTCGACCACGCCGGCCTCGATGTCGTCAAATACGTCCGTGAAGATCTGCAAAACAAGATGGTACGCATCGTGTTGCGTACCGGCCAACCCGGCCAGGCGCCGGAAGATGACGTAGTCACCAACTACGACATCAACGACTACAAGGATAAAACCGAGCTCACCTCCCAGAAGCTGCGCACCCTGCTGCGGGCCAGCCTGCGATCCTATCGGGATATCCGTACCCTGGAGAGTAACCGTCAGGGGCTGGAAAAAGTCATCGAAGCCTCCAAGGGGATCTTTGAGAAACGGGCCTTGCGCCAGTTTGTCGAAGGCGCCCAGGAGCAGCTCAGCGCCCTACTCCATCTGGGGGAAACCCAGATATACGACGTCAAGCAATACGCTTATGAGGTGAAGGATCAAGTATTGGAGCCCCTGCTCCCCGGCCATCCCGCCATGCTCCTCACGGACGCGCCGGAGATCCTGCGCCAGGCTATGAGCAAGCGCAGCAATGTCTATAACGCCACCCAGATGGTGCTCTACTGCCAGAATCCGCGCCACCACCTGCTGTTCCACATCGAGACCACCCGCCAGCTCAGCCAGATCGATACCAATCTGCTGACCCTGTTTACCGAAAACATCATAGTGGCGCTGGAGAATATCCGACTCAATGAGGTGATCGCCGACAACCAGCGGGAGATCATCTATCGCATCGGCGAACTGGTCGAAACCCGTTCAAAAGAGTCAGGGCTGCACGTCAAACGGGTCGCGCTCTATACCGAACAATTCTGCCACCTGATGGGCATGAGTGAAGAGCAGAGCGAGCTGGTGAAACGTGCCTCACCGCTCCATGACATTGGCAAGGTGGGAATTCCCGATGCCATCTTGCACAAGCCGGGCAAACTGACACCGGAAGAGTGGGAGATCATGAAAACCCACGCCCAGCTCGGGCAGGATATGCTCTCCGGCAGCGATCTGGCGCTGTTTCAGATTGGTGCCACCATCGCTGGCAATCACCATGAAAAGTGGAATGGCAGTGGCTATCCCCGTGGTCTGAAGGGGGCCGATATTCCGCTGGAGGGGCGGATTGTGGCGCTGGCTGACGTGTTCGATGCTCTGGGTTCGGATCGCTGCTACAAGAAGGCGTGGCCGCTGGACAAGGTGCTGGCCCTGATTGAAGAGGAGAAGGGGCAGCATTTCGACCCCCAGCTGGTCGAGCTGATGATGGCCAATCTGGACAAGTTCCTCGAGATCCGCGAGCAGAACAAGGATGTCTATATCGGCGAACACTGATAGCCAGCTTGTTCTGTTTATGAACTAAAAAAAACCGCCCTGCTTATCAGGGCGGTTTTTTATCTCTGACATCACGCCACTTCAGTACGAGGGTTACTGCTCTGGCAGATTGAGATCCAGCTTGGCAGCAGGTTGTCCGGCTTGCTGATTCTCGGCCTGCGCAGCGGCCAGAGCACGCTTCAGGGCACGCCGTTTTTGTATCACCACAAACCCGACCCCACCCAATACCGCCAGCAACACACCACCACCCGCCAATGCCCAGATCAGCCAGCCCATTTCCTCCTCTTCCGGAGCTTCATGGGTCGCCTCGGCACTGGAGGCCGGTGCGGCGGCCGACACCACCTCTACAGGAGGCGGCGGTGGCGGGAAGACATTGAAGGTTTTCACCGGCAACTCGATTTTCAGCTCACGGCCGAGGCGAGTGGTGCCATAGAGAGTTGCTTTCACCTCATGCTGACCGACCTCCTTGATGTTGGAGAGATCGATATCAAGCTTGGGGTCGCTGGCGGTCTCGCTGAACTCGTAGAGGCCGCCCACATTGCTGGTCACACTCCCCTTGACCACCACGGAAGCGGGATCCAGCTCATCACGGTCGATTAGCAGTGAGAGCTTGGCACCCAGCTCATCCGAAGGCGGCGACAAGTTATAGCTGAACGGATAGGGGTAAAGCAGTACATCCTGATAACGGGCACGGACAAACACCTGATTGCCCGTGCTGAACATGGCGCGGTACTTGCCACCGGGAATATCCTGCAGCGTCACTTCCGCCGTCATGATGCCATCGCCCGGCACTTCGTCGAGCCCCTTGCCATCATCGCGATAGTGGCCAAGTACTTGATCCAGCACGACCTCTTTCTTATCGGCATCGCTGAACGATTGCAGCTTGACGGTCATGCCAAGGTCAGAGAGATAGTATTTATCTTTCGGCGGCTGACCATTGATCAGCAACCACGCCTTGAGCTTGACCACCTCCCCCTGATAGAGCTGCATCGGCAGGGCGGCGATATCGAGCCGGATATCGGAGAGAATGCGCACCCGGTTGTCGGGATCCACCTCGCCAATCGCCTGCCAGGGGCCCGGCATGGGATTGCGCAGGGTAATGAGATCGTGCTCCGGCAACGCCAGCCAACCCACATCTGCGGGTTTGACCTTGCCCACGTAAAGCTTGCTGCCATCGGGGCGAACCAGGATTACGGACGGGGTGCCCGGCTTGCGCTTGATGATGAAGGTTATCTCCTTAACCCCATAATCGATGCGAAAGCGGTTATCCAGCAGCGGAATATCGGAAGGGGCAAATACCTCGGTCGCCGTCGCCCCCAGCGAGAGCAATAGCAGCAGACCGGCATACCACTTGCTCATTGCCGCCACAGACAACTTCCTCCCTTTTTCTGTACCAGATCCAGTCTCGCTTCGTGCAGGGCCTGAACCTCGGCACTGGCACGCACCACCTTGAGGGCGGGTCGGTTGCTCTCCAACCGGCGAATGCTGGTGTCCTGATTGCTTTCGTTTTCGTTGCTCTCGGTAGCCAGATTGAGTTTGGTCTGGCCGCCGGTCATCAGCAGGTAGACGTCCGCCAGGATCTCCGCATCGAGCAAAGCCCCGTGCAGGGTACGGTGGGAGTTGTCGATACCGTAACGATCGCACAGCACATCCAGGTTGTTGCGCTTGCCGGGGAAGAGATCCCGCGCCATCGCCAGGGTATCTGTGATGGTGCAGATATCCGCCGTCTTGAAGTTGAGTCCGAGCTTGCTGAACTCGTAGTCCATGAAGCTCACGTCAAACGGTGCGTTGTGAGCGATCAGTTCGGCGCCGCGGATGAACTCGAGGAATTCATCGGCAATCTGGCTGAACGACGGTTTGTCACGCAGGAACTCGTCGGTGATACCGTGCACCTGGATCGCTTCCGGGTCGACCAGACGATCAGGCTTGATATAGACGTGATAGTGGTTACCGGTCAGCTTGCGGTTGATCACCTCCACACAGCCGATTTCGATAATGCGGTGACCCAGATAGACAGGGCCACCCGCCGTATTCATACCTGTGGTTTCAGTATCCAGAATGATCTGGCGATTCAGTTGGGGTGTGTTCATGATCCAATCTATGTCAAACTTCGGCTTTACTTACTCGCTAGTTTACCCCAAGCCTCATGTTAAAACAGATTGATTGCTCATGTTAAAACAGATTGATGTCTATACCGACGGCTCCTGCCTTGGCAATCCGGGCCCTGGTGGTTACGGGGCCGTCATGGTCTACGGCAAGCACCGCAAAGAGATTTCCGCCGGATTCAAGTTGACCACCAATAACCGGATGGAGCTGATGGCCGCCATCATGGGGCTGCGTACCCTCAACGAACCGTGCAAGGTGCGCCTCACTACCGACAGCCAGTATGTCCGCCAGGGGATCACCCAGTGGATCATCGGCTGGAAGAAGAAAGGGTGGATGACCGCCAACCGCCAACCGGTCAAGAACGTCGATCTCTGGAAGGAGCTGGATGCGGAAGTGGGTCGCCACCAGATTGAGTGGCTCTGGGTGAAGGGTCACTCCGGCCACCCAGAGAACGAACGGTGCGACGAGCTGGCCAGAGAGGCCGCCTGCGGCAAGGATCTGGCCGAGGATACCGGCTACCAGCCCTGACGGGCCATTCCCGGTGTGGCGAGGGACTTTGGCAGTTGCCAGCGCCGCCGCACCGGGATCAGTGGAAAGCGCCGTTTACGGGCCGCAATCACGTATACCGATGCAAATGCCCTGCAATAATCCCGCCCGATACTCTCTCGCCACCAACTGTGCCAGCTC
Organism: Aeromonas sp. Y318-3; assembly: GCF_027706185.1. Classification (NCBI taxonomy): domain Bacteria; kingdom Pseudomonadati; phylum Pseudomonadota; class Gammaproteobacteria; order Aeromonadales; family Aeromonadaceae; genus Aeromonas; species Aeromonas sp. Y318-3. The sequence goes on along the minus strand of NZ_JAPDCN010000008.1, from coordinate 150,203 downwards.
TGTTTTCCCATAAACGAATAACCAAAGCGCTCGTCGAACATCACCTCGCATCCCAGCAGATGCAGCCAGTCCGTCACCCGCCCCGGGGTGAACATCCGTGCCGACCAGGGCATTCTGCGCCGCAAGAACGGCACACAGTGACCGATCCCGACCAGACTCATGGGGTTATAGCCACTGATGATCAGCCAGCCATCGTCGGTCAACACCCTTTCGGCTTCGCGCAACACCTGATGAGGATCGGCAGAGAAATCGAGGCAGTGAGCCAGCAGGCAGGCATCGACGCTGCCGGTCCGTACCGGCAGATCGAGGGGGTCGCCATACATGTCGAGCAGCCGCCCGCCGGGGGCGACCCCGATCTGGTGACGAATGGAGGAGCGTTTGCAGGAGAGTTCGGCGCTCAGGGCGCCAATTTTCAGCAGATGATACCCAAACAGGTTGGGGCACCAGTTGTCGAGCCGATCCTGGATCTCGGCCGCCACCCAGTCCCCCATAGGCAATGCAGACCAGCTGGTCGGGATCTCGATTTGTTGTTCGGTACGTGCCACCTGCATAATAGGGCTCAACTCGGGGTTTCGAACGCCATCCTGTTATATAAGATACCCTCCCTAAAGAGAAGCAGACTCATGTATCCAGTGATCACAGTTCCAGCCTTTAATGACAACTACATCTGGTTGATCCGCCACGAAAATCACTGTCTGGTGGTCGATCCGGGCGATGCCGCCCCCGTGCTGGAGCGGCTCGAGGCATTGGGACTGGTGCTCGATGCCATCCTGCTGACCCATCACCATCACGACCATGTCGGGGGCGTCACCGACCTGCTTGCCCACTTCCCCCACGCCCGGCTCTATGGCCCCAAACTTGACCCGATGCCGGATCACCACGGTCAGTGGCTGGAAGATGGCGATCAGATCAACTGGCACGGCCTCGCCCTCGAGGTGATCCATGTGCCCGGGCACACTCGCGGCCACATCGCCTACCACGGCAACGGCATGCTCTTTTGTGGCGATACCCTCTTCTCGGCCGGTTGTGGCCGCCTGTTTGAAGGGACGCCGGAGCAGATGTACCACTCGCTGCAACGACTCGCCGCCCTGCCCGATGAGACACTCATTTATTGTGCCCACGAGTACACCCTCTCCAACCTGCGTTTTGCCTATGCGGTCGAACCTGACAACCCGGCGATCCGCCGCCAGATCGGGCTGATCAGCAAACTGCGGCAACAAGGGCTGCCAAGTCTGCCAACCCGGCTGGGTGACGAACGCACTTTCAACATTTTTCTGCGATGCGAACAGGATTCAGTGAAATTTTCTGCTGAAAAACATGGGCTAAAATGCGTGGAAAATCCGGTAGATACCTTCACCATCCTGCGTCAGTGGAAGGACGTTTTTTGAACAAACCTTGATCAGGGGGCCATTGCCCCTTATGATGCGAGCTGTTTTTCCTAAAAATGACCGGAACGAGATGAAGGTACGAACGGCCTTATTGGCAGCGCTGTTGCTCAGCGGCTGCCAAAACCTGAGCCATCAGGATGACCGGGCGCTAACGGCAATCGAGCCGATCAAGTCCCCCCAGGTCAAGAAAAAAGCGCATAAAAAACACTCTTCCCATTTCCTGTTTGGCGATGAACAGCTGGACGAAATGGAAGATACGGACAATCTGTGGGTGCGTATCAGCGATGATATGCAACTGGAAACTCCGGACAATGCGCGCATCCGCCAACAACGTGAGTGGCTGTTGCGCAATGATAAGCATCTGGCGACCATTGCCAGCCGGGCTGAACCCTACCTCTATCTGATGGTAGAGGAGATTGAACGGCGTGAGCTGCCAATGGAGCTTATTACTGTCCCGATGATCGAGAGCATGTTTGATCCCCATGCACGATCCCGCAGCAATGCCGTCGGACTCTGGCAGTTTGTGCCAGCGACAGGCAGAAACTTCGGTCTGCGCCACGACAACTGGTATGACGGACGGCGCGATGTGCTGGCCTCCACCAATGCGGCGCTCGACTATCTGGAGTACCTGAACCGCTTCTTTGACGGTGACTGGCTGCAAACGCTGGCCGCCTACAATGCCGGTGAAGGACGGGTGCGCAACGCCATCCAGCGTAACCAGCGCGCAGGCAAACCGACCGACTACTGGTCGCTCGATCTGCCCCGGGAAACCCGGATGTATGTGCCCAAGATCCTCGCCATGGCTGACATGATCAGCAATGCTGACAAATACAATATCAAGTTGCCGGTGCTCGCCAACGAGCCGAAGCTGCGAGTGGTGGAGACCGGCAGCCAGATCGATCTGAATGTGGCCGCCCAACTGGCCGGTCTGCGCACGTCACAGCTCAAGGAGGTCAATCCGGCCCTGAGCCGTGGCGTGATGTCGCCCCGTGGCCCTTACCGCCTGCTGGTACCGGTAGAGTATGCCGATACCCTGGAGCTGGCACTGGCCGATCTGCCCAAGAGCGAGCGTATTCGTACCCGCTCCTATCAGGTCACCAGTGGCGATACCCTGTCGCGCATTGCCCAGAATCATGGCGTCAGCGTGAACGAGCTGAAGCTGGCCAACAATCTGCGCAGCAACAACCTGCGTCGCGGTCAGCAACTGGTGATCCCGACCCACGGTCAGGTCAGCAGCAAGGCCAGCTCCGCCAGCAAACCGCAACAGCTGGCAAGCCGTGGCAGCAGCCAGAAGGCCAAAGTCAGCTACAAGGTGCGCTCGGGTGACAACCTGTGGAGCATCAGCCAGGCACACGGCGTCTCCCACGAAGAGCTCGCCAGGTGGAATGGTCTGACTGCCAAGTCGGCGCTCAAGCCAGGCATGAAGCTGGTGGTCTATCCCAAGCAAGGGAAGAAGAGCGACAAATCGATGGTGTATCAGGTTCGCCGTGGCGACTCCATCTCCTCCATTGCGGCTCGCTTCCAGGTGGCCATCAATGATGTGATGCGCTGGAACCAGCTGGATAAAGGGGATTACCTCAAGCCCGGCCAGGAGCTGACCCTGTTTGTGAAGAACAACAGCTAAGCCACACCACTTGAACCCGATAAAAAATGGGGCCAGTCATCTGACTGGCCCCATTTTTTATTACTGCGGCTAACCGCTGCTGTGTCTGAGCCACCGACTAAAACAATGGCTTGGCGCCGCCTGCGGATGCATCACCGCTCTGCAGGCAAAACTATCACCGCTATTCCCAAAGCCTTGTCGGCACCACCATCAGCACGGTGCGCTGACCAATCGCCACGTTGGCATTGGGGAAGACCACCGCCTCACGCGGCTTCTCGACCGTGTAGCGAAGCTCGCCATCCTCGGCCAGCACGAACCCTTGGGGGAATTCGGTGAAGTTGTCGACATCGCTGGCAAACAGGAAGCGAAAGTCCGCCGATTTTTTGGTGATCACCCGATCGATGGCAAACAGGGTGAAATCATCCGCCCGCCACGGCTCCAGCGCCACCTCATCCTGAGTGACCAGCTCTTGCAGCGCTTGGCGGGTTTCGATAAAGCGGGTCATATCGTTCTCGCCAAACGGGCGCACCTTGCCCAACTCCACCGTAAAGGCGTGGGCACCATGCTGGCGGGAGCTGTAGTAGCTGAAGGTCGTGGTCGGGCTGGCGGAGAGCAGAATAGTACGCACCCCGCAGGCGCCGAGGAACTGCACCTGCTCGCGGCAGTGGGGCCGCTCGTGGGGGAAGGGGTAGACGGCAAACTTCTCGTGGCGCGAACCGCGAATGGCGGTGTGCAGGTCGTAGTGGTAACGGGGACGAGCCGGATTGGCAAAGAAGCGGCTCACATACTGCTCGAGGCGCATGGCGCGGATCCGCTCCCGATTGCACAGCCCCTCCCCCTTGCTGTGTGCTCCGGAGAAGAGCCGGTTCATGTTCTCCTCTACCTCCCGCAGCCCCAGATTCATAGCAGCCGGATTGCCAAACAGGAACAGCACCCGATGACGGGCGCTCAGCTCGCCTGAGAGCAGACGACTCAGCAGCTGGTTGCAGATCTCGATGGGGGCGGTCTCGTTGCCGTGAATACCGCAGGAGAGGACGATATCCTTGCGCCCCCCCGGCTGGCCGCCCGCTCCGCTGGCAGGCTCCAGACAGATGACACCGGTATCCCAGACGCTGACTTGCGTGCCATCCGGCAGCGCAAAATCAAAGGGATCGAGCTGCCACTCGTGGCTGCGGGTCATGGCCAAAAAATCGTGCTGGGGAATCATCCGTCTCACCCTCTTGCGCTGGAACACTATGGCCGGATTATACGCAAGGCATCGCGGCTTAAAATCGTTTTTTAAACAAATTCAAACATTAACGATACAAGTGTGATAACAATCGAACGACGACAGCAATGGCAGTAGCAATGTGGAATAAAGAGGAGAGGAAAAAGGACCAACAAATAACAGGGGGAAAACGGGGGATATAAAACAGACAATGACAGACATGGCGGCCGGGCGCCACAGGGGAAGAACAGCAAACGACTCAGCAGAAAAACAAGGCATCCATGCCCGGCTGATCAACCACGCCAGAACGGCTTGGTGGTCTCTTGATAACGGTCAGCTTCGTTCAGGCCGATGTCTTTGAGCAGGTACTCGGGCAGTTCGGAGAGCTGGCGACGGCTGCGGCTGCGCTCCAGCCAGGTCAGAACGGTCATTTTAACGCGAGCAACCAGATTCAATTGGCTGGAATGCTGGTAACCGGTTTCGGTATAAGTCATGTTGGCCATGATGTGGCTCCTCTGAATATTTGTTTACGCACTGGGCTTTATTTGATGCGCAAAGCTTAGTCAGGGAGCAGGGCCGACTCAATTGACGAATTTTGATACGTTACATTAGTAAATCTAATGTCTAAAAATGGCCGGATTTAATTTTAACCATTTGATTTTAAAAAAATAATTATTTTAACGGTTGGCCAGCAGAGTCTCACAGCATATTGTGCTGCATGGCACCCATCTATATATGCATTTTACTGCTTTACATATGCAGGGATGGACAAGGTGTGAACAGCTGGCAACAGCGGAGTTACACATGGTTGTTAATTTAATGATCCTATGGCGATCTTTATTTAACACCCTGAAACATAAATAAAACCATCACCACATCCCCATTCAGAGGCGCACATTGCCCCCTCCTCAAAGTGCCTCTTGGCACTCCAACCGCATGCTGGTATGTTTATTTATACAGTAGTTTTGCTACCCGCAGCGATGTCATACCTGATGTCGTCAACAGCGGGTCAGACCACAGGATCATCGATGGATAGCTTTACCCCGACCGCCGCCCTGCGTCAACAGATGGCCGCCATTGAAGCCTCTCTCAACCAGCTGGCAGATCTGCTTTGCCAGCTCGACCTGCAGGAGGCTCATGTCTATCCTCTCCCCCCGGTTGCGCAGGGGGAAGAGCACGACCCGATCGAGCAAATTGAGGTGGGCTATCTCAACGGTGAAGCCGCGCTGGCGGCCACCCTCGCCGCTTATCGGGACCACAGCGCCCGTCCCGGCTGCTCCACCAAGGCGACTCATCGGCTGCCCGGCTGGTTGCGCTTTCCTGCTGCCGCAGCCCCCTTGCTACAACCGCTGATCGACCAAATCAACCAGCACAAGCTCGATTTCAAGGCGCTGGTGCAGCAGGCGGGGGGAAGGGACGAGAAGTTCGAGCTGGTACATACCGCCCTGCCCGGGGTGATCACCTTGCAGGTCTACCGCAAGCTGACCCTGTTGGCAGGGGAGCTGCAATCCCTCGGCTTTACCTGGGCCGACAAGCAGACCATCAATCGCCTAAGTCGCGAGCAGGTGCTTGAGATGCTGGAGCGCAGCCGCCGCTATATACCGGCCCTCTCCAACAACGAGGAGTGGAGCAAGATGGTGGATCAGGAGGTGTACGACATTCGCCGTCTGCCTGCCGATGCCGAGCTGCGGATCCGCCGCCCGGTCAAGACCCACCCGATGATCAACCTGCTCTGGCTGGAGCGCACCCCGCGCAAGCAGCAGATCAAGGCGAGCCTGCCTCTGCTGCTCTGCTCGGATACCCCGCCTGCAGTCACCCATCTGGGCAACTATCCCCCCAAGAGCCGGCAGGCGCGGCGAGATCGCAAGATTGGCGGCGAGCCCATCATCGAGCGGCTGCACCTCTATCTCTATCAGGGGTGACTGGATCAGGAATAGCTGGGCCGCCTTGCCGCGATAAACGAGTACCCCATATCTGCGTCCCAAACGAGAAAGGGGAGAACATCTCTGGATGTTCTCCCCTTTTCTATCTCGATAGGCGGTATGAAAGGCGGCGTCGCCAATCAGCCCATCAGCAGGGCTCGCAGGCTCTCCACATCCAGCCCACGCACCTCGGACTGGCCGCTCAGCAGGCCATCGGCCAGCGCCCGCTTCTCGTCGTGCAGGGCGACAATCTTCTCCTCCACCGTCTGCTCGCACACCAGCCGGTACACGGTCACCGGCTGGGTCTGGCCCATCCGGTGCGCCCGATCGCTCGCCTGATCTTCAACCGCCGGGTTCCACCAGGGATCGAGGTGCAGCACGGTATCGGCCTGGGTGAGGTTGAGGCCGGTGCCCCCCGCCTTGAGGCTGATGAGGAACAGCGGCACCTCCTCGTGACGAAAACGCAGGATGGAGTCCTGACGGGACTTGGCGGAGCAGCCCCCATCCAGATAGCAGTAGTCCCAGGACTTCTGCTCGATGCGGGTCCGCAACAGACTCAGCAGATCGACGAACTGGCTGAACACCAGCACCCGATGACCGCCGTCGATCGCCTCTTCCAGCAGGGCCATCGCCTCGTCCAACTTGCTGCTGGTTTGCGACCACTCGGGCATCACCAGCTCCGGTGAGCAGCAGAGGCGGCGCAGCCGGGTCAGGCCACTCAGCACATGCATCAAGGCGCGTCCATCTGCGCTTTGCACCTGCTGCACCACTTCCCGCCGGGTCGCCTCGTAGAGCTGGCGCTCTTCGGGGGAGAGGCTGATGTGGTGGATGATCTCGGTCTTGTCCGGCAGCTCGGTCAACACCTGCTGCTTGAGACGACGCAGGATAAAGGGGCTGATCACCGCCCGCAGCAGCGCCATGTGCTGAGGATCCTTGACCGCCTTGCCAAAGCGGCGCTTGAACTCGCCAAGGCTGCCGAGCAGCCCCGGGTTAATAAAGGTGAAGAGGCTCCACAGCTCCCCCAGATGGTTCTCGATGGGGGTGCCGGAGAGGGCGAGGCGAAAATCGCCGTCGAGCTGGAACAGCAGCTTGGCGCGCTGGGTACCAGCGTTTTTGATCTGCTGCGCCTCATCGAGCACCATGCTGGACCAGCGGCGCGCCTTGAGCGCCTCCGCCAGGCTGCCGAGCATGCCGTAGTTGATGAGGATCACCTGACCGGCCTTGGCCTCGCGAATGATCCCCTCCCGCTCGGCCGGATTCTCGAACACCACCACATCCAGCTCGGGGGCGAAACGGGTCACCTCCTCCTGCCAGTTGGTGACCACTGACTTGGGCACCACAACCAGCGCAGGGCCAAGGTGCTGGCGCATGCGCAACACAATCAGCGCCTGCAGCGTCTTGCCCAGACCCATGTCATCGGCCAGACAGGCACCAAAACCGTGATGGGCCAGGGTCGCCATCCAGCGCACCCCCTCTTTCTGATAGTCCCGCAGGGAGGTAAGCAGCTCGTCCGGGCACTCGACCTCCTGCTGCCACTCCTGCTGCAGGGATTGCCACGCCGCATCCCCTTCGGTGGTAATGACCGAGAGCAGGCGAGTGAGCGGATAGGCCAGCTTGTTGTTGATCCGCTGCTCTTCATCGAGCATGGCCCCCAGCATGGTGAGTCGTTCCACCAGCTTGTCGCTCAGCATCAGACTGGTCTTCTCGTCGAGCTGAACGGTGCGCTGCCCCGGGGTCATCTGGCGCAGAATAAGGCGCAGGTCGAGGATCTGGTGCTCATCGAGGGCCAGTGCCCCTTCGACCTGGAACCAGTCCTGCCGCCGCTCGATACGCAGGCTCAGGGCCGCTTCATCAAGGCTCTTGAGGCGGGCGCTGTCCTGATGCCAGTGAATGACCACACCGGCGTCCACCAGCTCGGGCAGGGCATTGACCAGCGCCAGCGCCTGTTCCCCCTGCAGCAGCCACTCGCTGCCGGGCAGGCCGATGGGCAATTGATTGCGCAGCAGTTGGGCCTGCCCCTTCTCGGCCGCGAGATCCCGCTGCCAGTAGTAGTACGCCTTGATCCCCTGCCGCACGATCGCCTCCCCCTTGCCAAGGGGCTGGGGCGGCAGATCCTCAAAGCGGGTCACCAGCTTGACCGCCAGCTGGCCATCCTGCCAATCGAGCTGCACCGAAGGAATGCCCGGCCAGGGGGCCAGTTCGGCATTGCCGTGCAATCCCTCAACCTGGCTGTGCCAAGGCAGATCGGCGATCCCGTCCAGAGTGCGCTGCAACTCGCTCATCCCCTCGGCGGGCAGCAGCGGGATGGATTCGAGCGCTGGCAAGCGGTCGAGCAGCGGCTGCGGGGTGAGGATGAGCTGCCACAGATCCTGCGCCAGCGGCATGATATGGGCCCCGCGGGCGGCTGCATCTGGGATCAGCAAGGCACTCATCCCCTCTTCGGTCGCGATAATCTGCAGCAGCGGCGCCGTGATGGCGAGCTGCAGCTTCTGCCCCTTGGCGTTGAACAGGCGGGGGTGATCGGCCAGCGGCGCCCAGACATCCCGGGGCAAGCGTCCCATCACCCGCGGCAGGGTGCGCACCACTGCCCAGTCGTGCTCATCGAGCAGCGCCGCATACTGGGTGGAGAGCAGGGTGGGATCGACCCGGCGGCCCGCCGTCCACTCCCCCTTGGTGCTGAGTTTCTGGATCTTGCACTCCAGCTCGGGGCCATCGGCGTGAAGCAGCCACACCAGCCGCTCCTGCGGCTTGCGCACACCGCTGGCACGTCCCAGCCCCTGCAACCAGTTGAGCCAGCTGGCGGAGGCGGCCCCCTTCTCCTCGCCGGCGTCCTCTTCTGACTCTTCGTCTTCGGCCTCGCTGTTGCGCAGTTGGCCAAGTGGCGCCCCTTTGGCTCCCTCTCCCAGCAGCAGGCGCAGCAGATCCTGACAAAACGCCATCAGCCGATGATGGGGTTCGGCATCGAGCAGGTGGGAGAGATCCCACTTGTGCAGCATGGCCACCTGCGCGCTCTGGGCGCCGTGACGGGCCAGCGAGCAGAGATCGAGCCAGAGGTAGCCCCAGTGCAGCTCCTCCACCGGCAATTGCAGGGTATCGAACAGCCCGACCGCCTGACCATGCCGCTCACCGGCCCACTGGCTGAGCAGATCGGCCAGCAGCGGAAATTGTCCGCCAAGGCTGCGCTGCCACCTCTTGCGCTGCTCGCTGGCGATGACGGGGTCGGCCTGCTGCAACCAGCCAAGCCAGAGCAAGGCACTGAAGGCTCGGGGCCACTGCCCCTCATGACCCTCGGCCTGCCACTGGCCAAGGGCCGTGAGCAGCCGCTCACCCAGCGGGCCGCTCTCTCCTTGCGAGGCAACCGCCTGCAAAGCAGGCCACAAGAGGCTGGAGTCGGAGCTCTCGCCATCACCGCAGAGCCAGCGCCACTCCGCCTCGAACGCTTTGGCCCTGGCCTGCACCTCGGGGGCACAACGCACCAGCGCATTCGCCAGCGGCCAGCGCTCTTCATAGGGGGCATCGAGCAAGAGTTGCAGCGAGAAGTGCTCCAGCAGCAGTTGCTGCCAGGCAGGGCTGGAGCCCGCCAGCAGCAGATGGGCATCTGCGGTATCGAGCAGGGTGAGCAGATCGCCGGGAGAGAAAAAGGCCGGGATCTCCCCCGCCTTGCCCCGACACAATTCGCGCACCAGCCCGTGAACCAGATCCTGGCCGGTCACCGAGGAGACCCTGCTCCAGTCAGGGGCAGCGCACACACCGGCCCGCACCCCCAGGATCAGCGCCAACGTCCCCTCGGCGGTCAGGCTCCACTGCTGCTCCCCGCGCAATCTGATCAGGCCGGCATCGTGCAGCCGGGTCAGGTGGCTGGCGAGCTCATGGCCCGCGCCGAGCGTCTCTTGCAACAGACGGGTACTGGCGACACGCTGCAGTTGCAAGGCACTGAGCAGGAGATAACTATCCGAAGAGAGGGTGGAGGCAGACATCAAAACTCACGGGCAGATGCAAAAGCGGAATTTTAACGGTAAAGCGCCGCCCACTCGACCCTTTACCGTGAAATAACTCAAAAAAAAACGGCCATCCGTGATGACCGTCGAAAGTAACGAAGGAAATAGCCGGATCATCCGGTTACCTCCCACAGCGGGAAAATCGGGAGCGCTAGCCCCTAATTCGTGGAGCCAATGCTAGAGGTTGGCGCCCGAAAAAGCTTTGAAGCGGATCACAGTTGAAAAGGATTTCTGAAAACGGTTTCAATTTTTAGCGGCAAAAAACCATGATTTCGCGCCAAATGAGCCATGTCCAAACCCCTCCTGCTCACCCGGCACAAGCGGTAGAAAACCCTATAACGGTCGCTTGTCAAACGCCCCTGTGCGGGCAGCTGTCAGCTGTATAGCTTCATCAGAACCTGCCGCCCGCAGGCTAGGTTTCAGGGCAACCGGACATGGCCGAGATGGGCCAGGAGAGCACGAATCGGCTCCCTCCCTGCCCGGTAGCTTGGCAAACCGCGCTGCCGCCGTGCGCCTCGGCAATCGCCTTGACCACGGCGAGTCCGAGTCCGCTACCGCCGCTCTTGCGCGAGCGTGACGGATCTCCGCGACGAAACGCATCGAAGATACAGGCGGCAATCTCCTCGCTGATGCCTGGCCCCTCATCTTCCACACTCAGGACGCACACACTCTCCGAGCGATACAGCCGCACGGTCAGCAGGCCTGGCTGCGCGTGCTTCTGGGCATTTTCCAACAGCGCCATCAGAGCCTGACGGATGCGAAACAGATCGCAGCAGACATGAAGTTCGCTATCGAGCTCCCGCTGCAACACAAATCCGCTCGCCGCCAGAGGGCTGGCAAATGCCTCAAGCACCACGGCAAGCTCGTCGGCCAGCCTGACCTCGGTCCGCTGCAACTCCAGATGGCCGCTGTCGTTGAGGCTCAATACCCGCAAATCCTCGATCAGGTGATTGAGCCCCTCGACCTGACGAAGCAACCCCTCGAAGAGTTCGCTGCTGGGAGGAAATACCCCTTCGGCCAGCCCCTGCAAGCGGCCGCGCAAAATGGTGACGGGAGTGCGCAACTCGTGGGCAATGGCGGCATTCCAGAACTCCCGCTCGCGGGTCATGCTCTGCAGCCGCTCGGCCATGGCGTTGAAGTCGCGCACCAGTTGCGCCGTCTCCCCGATCGCCTGCTCATCCTCCGGCACGCGGGCATCGAGTTTGCCCTCGGCCACCTCGCGCAGGCTGGTTGCCACCGAGTTGAGGGGAGTCAGGATGCGGCGAGAGAGGCGAACCGCCACGTACAGCGCCATCCCCAATGCAATGAGAATGGTGGAGCCGATCCATAACATCTCGACTCTGGAGGGCACCCAGGTCTCGGAGATACTGCCCGGCACAAATGCCACGGCGATGCCATAAAACACATAGGTGCCGATCACCGCGAGGGAGATGATGCCAAGCGTCATCAGGCCCAGAGAGCGGATGATCTGCCTGCGAAGGCCGGGCGCCGATTTCATGCATCGCCCCCGAAGCGATAGCCAACGCCCCAGACACTGGCGGGGACCCCCTGAATGCCGTGTGTCTCCAGCTTTTTGCGCAACTTGCTGATGTGGCTATCCACCGTACGCTCCTGGGTATCCCCCTCCGGCAGGCAGTGAGTCAGCAGTTCGGCGCGACTGAACACCCGTTTCGGCGCCCGCATCAAAGAGGCGAGCAACTTGAACTCGGTCAGGGTCAGTTCCAGCACCTGCTGCTGGTCATCGCGGCAAATGCTGGCCTCGTGGCTCTCCAGATCGATCTGAAACTGGCCGACCCGCAGCACGTTCGCCGTGGCTGGCTTTACGGCCCGGGTGCGCCTTAGCACGGCCTGCACTCGCGCCACCACTTCGGCCGGATTGAAGGGTTTGACCACATAGTCATCCGCCCCCATGCGCAGCCCCATCAGCTTGTCGAGATCCTGATCGAGGGCGGTCAACATGATCACCGGCGTGTCGCCACGCGCCCGGATCTCGCTGAGCACCTGCCAGCCATCCAGTTGCGGCATCTGCACATCCAGCAGCAGGAGATCGGGTTTGAATGCCTGATGCATGGCCAGCGCTTCACGGCCATCGGCGGCGTGCAGGGAGCGCAACCCATGACGTTGCAGGTAAGCGGCGAGGATGTCGGCGATCTCGGTTTCATCCTCTGCAATCAGTACCAGTGACTGACCCGCCGGGCTGACGGAAGCATTGAGATGGGACATAGTCGGACTCGAAAAAAGGTGGCGTTGAACTTTATCATCGCCTCCATGGATTCTCCACAAAGCCTCGAATCATTCGCAATAGCCCCTCGCCATAATGGCCGCTCGATGCACTCTTCGGTCACATCACACCGGAGAGACGGTTTAACGAGGTGAGTGGATGATGTTTGTCAAACAGCGGTATGCGGGCGCCCTGCTCGCCGTCATTGCCGCATTCGGGTTGGCGGGGTGCGATGTCGCGCCACAAGAGCAGGAGGCACCCGCCCTTCCTCAGGTGTCGGTGCTGACTCTGACTGGTCGGGAGCTGGTCATCAGCGAGGATCTGCCCGCCCGGGTGGCGGCACTGCGCAGCGCCGACATTCGCGCCCAGATCAGCGGCATCGTACAGCGCCGCCTGTTCGAGCAAGGCGCCGAGATCAGCGCAGGCACTGTGCTGTTCCAGATAAACCCGGCCCCCTTCAAGGCCGATGTCGACAGCGCCGCCGCCGCATTGCAACGGGCCGAGGCCGTGCTGGCCCGCGCCCGCATCCAGATTGACCGCCTGAAGTCGCTGCTGCGCACCGACGCCATCAGCCGCCAGACCTATGACGATGCGGTCTCCCAGCGGGATCAGGCGGCCGCCGATGTAGCCCAGGCCAGGGCGACTCTGGCCCGGCACCAGCTGAACCTGCAATTTGCCAGCGTGGAGGCCCCCATCGCCGGGCGCATCGATCAGGCGCTGGTGAGTGAAGGGGCCCTGGTGTCGCCCACCGATGCCATACCCATGGCCAGGATCCAGCAGATTGATCAGGTCTACGTTGATGTGCACCAACCGGCCTCGGTGCTGGAATCCCTGCGCCAGCAAGCTGGCTCAACGGCACCGGAACTGGCGGTGGAGATCCTCGGCAGCAATGGCACACCGCTGGGCATGCAGGGGCACATCCTCTTCTCCGGTATCGAGGTCGATGCCGGAACCGGCGACGTGTTGCTGCGGGTGCTGGTGGATAACCCTGAGCGGCGCCTGTTGCCCGGCCTCTATGTGCAGGCGCGCATCCCCCGTGCCCGCTATGCCAACGCCCTGACCGTGCCCCAGCAGGCGGTAGTTCACACCTCGGGTCAGACCAGCGTGTGGGTGGTGGATGGCCAGGGGCTGGCACAGCTGGTTCCGGTCAATACCGCTGAACTGGTGAATAACCAGTACCGCATCGCGTCCGGGCTCAGTGCCGGGCAACAGGTGGTGATCGAAGGGATCGACCGTCTGACACCGGGGGTTCAGGTCACAGCTTCCCCCTGGCAACCACCCGCCGTCAGCCAACCGGCTGACGGTGGCATTCGCTGAATCGGAGAGTTATCCATGCCGCAGTTTTTTATCCATCGCCCGGTGTTTGCCTGGGTGATCGCCCTGTTCATCGTGCTGGCAGGGGTCATCGCCATCCCCAAGCTCCCCATCTCCCGCTATCCCTCGGTGGCGCCGGTGTCGGTGACCCTCTATGCCACCTATCCGGGCGCCACGCCGCAGACCCTGAACGATGCGGTGGTGAGCCTTATCGAGCGCGAGCTGTCGGGAGTGAAGAACCTGCTCTACTTCGAGTCCTCTGCGGACGCCTCGGGCAGCGCGCAGATCACTGCCACCTTCAAGCCGGGCACCGATCCGGAGCTGGCCCAGATGGACGTGCAAAACCGCATCAAGGCGGTCGAACCTCGCTTGCCACAAGCGGTGCGGCAAACCGGCCTGCAGGTGGAGTCCGCCTCATCCAGTTTTCTGATGATGGTCGGCATGACCTCACCGGATGGCCGCTTCGATGAGGTTGCCCTCAACGACTACATGGCACGCAATATTGTGCAGGAGCTGCGCCGCATCGACGGGGTAGGACGAGTGCAGCTGTTCGGCGCCGAGCAGGCCATGCGCATCTGGGTAGATCCGGCCAAACTCGCCGCCTACGGGCTGACCATCGGCGAGGTGGCGCAGGCCATCGAGCAGCAGAATATCCAGATTGCCCCGGGGCGCCTCGGTGACGAACCCTCCCTGCCGGGGCAGCGCCTGACGGTTCCCCTCACGGTTCAGGGGCAGCTGACGACCCCCGAGGCATTCGCCGCCATCGTGCTGCGAGCCGGTGGTGATGGCGCCAAGCTGGTGCTGGGTGATGTCGCCCGGGTCGAGCTGGGGGCGCAATCCTACGCCTTTTCCAACCGCGAGAACGGGGTAGCCGCCACCAGCGCCGCCATCCAGCTCTCCCCCGGCGCCAACGCCGTGCGTACCGCCGATGCGGTGCGCACCCGTCTAGCCCAGCTCGCTCCCACCCTGCCAGCGGGCATGGCCTATTCGATCCCGTTTGACTCGGCCCCCTTCGTCAAGGTCTCCATAGAAAAGGTGATCCACACCCTGCTGGAAGCCATGGTGCTGGTGTTTATGGTGATGTTTCTCTTCCTGCAGAACCTGCGCTACACCCTGATCCCGGCCATCGTCGCCCCCATCGCTCTGCTTGGCACCTTCGCGGTGATGCTGCTGGCCGGTTTTTCGATCAACTCCCTCACCATGTTCGGCATGGTGCTGGCCATCGGCATCATCGTCGACGACGCCATCGTGGTGGTGGAGAACGTCGAGCGCCTGATGGCCACCCGGGGGCTCTCGCCCCGGGAGGCGACGTCGCAAGCCATGAAGGAGATCACCGGGGCGGTGATCGGCATCACCCTTGTGCTCACGGCGGTGTTTCTCCCCATGGCGTTTGGCAGCGGCTCGGTGGGAGTCATCTACCAGCAGTTCACCCTGTCGATGGCGGTGTCGATCCTCATTTCGGCCTTCCTCGCCCTGACCCTGACGCCTGCGCTCTGCGCCACCTTGCTGCGTCCGGTCAGTCCGGATCATCATGAGAAGCGCGGCTTCTTCGGTGCCTTCAACCGGGGTTTCGAGCGGTTCACGGCAGGCTACGGTGCGCGGGTAACCCGGCTGGTCGGGCGCAGCGGACGGATGATGGCAACCTTTGCCGCCCTCTGCGCCGTGCTAGCCATCGCCGCCGCCCAGCTGCCCTCCTCTTTCCTGCCAGACGAGGATCAGGGCTACTTCATGACCTCCATCCAGTTGCCAACCGGCGCCACCAGCGAGCGTACTCTTGAGGTGGTCAAGGCCTTCGAGGCTCACGTCGCCTCTCGCGAGGCGCTGGACACCAACCTGGTGGTGCAGGGCTTCAGCTTCTCCGGTGCAGGCCCCAATGCCGCCATGGCCTTCACCATGCTCAAAGATTGGGATCAGCGTCATGGTGCCACGGCAGCCGAAGAGGCAGATCTGGCACAAGCAGCCATGGCAAATATTCCTGAAGGCACGGTAATGAGCCTGCTGCCGCCCGCCATCGACGAGCTAGGCACCGCCTCCGGCTTCACCCTGTTCCTGCAAGACAGGGCCAATCGGGGGGAAGCCGCGCTGCTGGCCGCTCAGGCCCAACTGCTGGAACTGGCCGCCAACAGCCAGGTAGTCAGTGATGTGTATCCCGACAATCTGCCTCCCGGCGAGAGCATTCACCTCGAGATCAACCGACAGAAGGCCGAAGCCATGGGACTCTCGTTCGCCAGCGTAAGCAGTACCCTGTCGGCCGCAATGGGGTCGCTCTACGTCAACGACTTCCCCAACGGCGGGCACATGCAGCAGGTCATTCTGCAGGCAGACGCGTCGGCGCGCATGCAGCTCGATGACGTGCTCGGCCTGCGGGTACGCAATGCCAGCGGCGGCATGGTCCCCCTGCGGGAGGTGGTGACACCGGAATGGCGCGAATCGCCGCAACAGATGATGCGCTTCGATGGCTTCCCTGCCGTGCGTATTGCCGGGGGGGCAGCGCCCGGCATCTCCAGCGGAGCGGCGATGGCGGAGATGGAGCGTCTGGTGGCGCAATTGCCGCCAGGCTTCGCATTGGCCTGGACGGGACAGTCGTTGCAAGAGCGCCAGTCGGCCGAGCAGGCCCCCCTGCTGATGCTGTTGTCGGCACTGGTGGTCTTCCTGGTTCTGGCAGCACTCTATGAAAGCTGGTCGATCCCGCTCTCGGTGATGCTGGTGGTGCCGCTGGGCCTGCTCGGTGCTGTCGCGGCCGTGATGCTGCGCGGCATGCCCAACGACGTCTTCTTCAAGGTGGGCATGATCACCATCATCGGTCTGTCGGCCAAGAATGCCATCCTCATCGTGGAGTTTGCGCGCCAGTTGCGCAGCGAAGGGCGCTCACTGCTTGATGCGGCTGTCACTGCTGCCCGCCTGCGCCTGCGCCCCATTCTGATGACGTCGCTGGCCTTCACCCTCGGGGTGGTGCCGCTGATGCTCGCCAGTGGCACCAGCGCGGAGACCCAGCACGCCATCGGCACCGGCGTGTTTGGCGGCATGATCAGCGGCACCCTGCTGGCCATCTTCTTCGTACCGGTCTTTTTTGTCTTCATCATCGGGGCGCAGCAGCGCCTGCACTCCTGGCAGGCACGGCGAGCATCTAACAGCATTCATCCGGATCGATAACCACAGATACACAGGCGGCCGGATAGTCCCTCAACACATCACCAAAAGAAAAAGCCCAACCTGCTAAACAGGTTGGGCTTGGTATGTGGCGGAGAGACAGGGATTCGAACCCTGGGTGGCATTGCTGCCACAATTGATTTCGAGTCAATCCCGTTCGGCCACTCCGGCATCTCTCCGTGGGGAGAGAGTTTTACCCAAGCTGGGCCGAGGATGCAATAAAAATTTCTTAGATATCAAATGGCTGAATCAGCTATCTGGGAGCAGGATCACAATGCGGCGCGTGCTGTTCGCGTTGCGAGGCCACCTTGTATAGCCCTGCATCCACCCGACATTAACCCTCTCGCACACCCGGCCATTATCCACGTCGTGATATTCCCCCATTGCCATCAGGCGTCTATTTTTCCTGCTTGGCGCTCAAATTTATGGGTGATGCCGATTTTGGCCGGTTTCCTATGTATCCCCACATCATTGCGGGTGCGCGGCAAGCTGGTAATCATGGGCTGATTGAGGAACAATCGCGCCATCCTGGCGGCTGTATTGATGATGTTCCGCCCCGATTGAACTGATGGATCTTCTTATGCGATTGCCGAAACTCAAGCCCCTACCCTTAACGCCCGCCCTTTCCATGCTGCTGGCAGCGATCCTGCTCTGCGCGGCGCCGGCAGAGGCCAAACGCTACCCGCTGCCACCTGCTGGGAGTCGCCTCATCGGTGAGCTGGAGGATTACATTATCCAGCAGAATGAACATCTGGAGCTGGTTGGCAAAAATACGCAAATTGGATTTTTGGCACTGCTTGAGGCAAATCCGGGTGTAGACCCCTATTTACCCAAGCCGGGCACCCGTTTGACGCTGCCCACCCAGATGCTGCTGCCTGATGTGCCTCGCGAGGGGATCGTCATCAATCTGCCCGAACTGCGCCTCTACTACTTCCCCAAAGAGAAGAGCGAGGTCATCGTGCTGCCCATCGGGATTGGCGATATCGGCCGCGAAACACCCGAGATGACCACGACGGTCATCGAGAAGAATCCCAACCCGACCTGGGTGCCCGGCCCCATGGTGCGCAAATCCTGGCTGGAGCAAAAAGGGATCACCCTGCCCGCCGTAGTGCCCCCCGGCCCGGAGAATCCCCTTGGCAAGTTCGCCATGCGCCTTGGCTATGGCAAGCGCGACTACCTGATCCACGGCACCAACAAGGATTTTGGCGTTGGCCTGCGGGTAAGTGCAGGCTGCATCCGGCTGCGACCTGACGATATCGAGGCCCTGTTCAAGATTGTGCCGATCGGCACGCCGGTGCGGGTCATCAATCAACCGGTCAAGGTCGCCATCGAACCGGATGGTCGGCGCTGGCTGGAGGTACACTCCCCGCTCTCCCGCACCGAAGAAGAGCTTGAAAATGGCGCCCCGCTGGTGCTATCTCCGGCCATAGAGAGCTTTATCAGCGCACCTGACGTGATGCAGGATGAGGTGACGGCTGCGCTGGAGAGCAAAAATGGCCTGCCCCGCCCCATCAGCAGCCAACTTGTCAGTGGCTAAGTCACCAGCGCCCGAGTCGCACCGGAGTCACCTTACCTCATGAAATTCCTGCCCCTCCTATTCCTGTTGGCCTGTCACTCCTTGTGGGCCAAGGACATTCTCTGGATGAACAATGGCGATCGTCTGACCGGTAACATCGAGGAGGTGACCGAACAGTCGGTGCGCATCGCCCTGCCCTACAGCGGCGCGGTGACCGTCAAGCGGGAGGCCATCAAACGCTGGCGCATTGATAAAGAGGACAAACCCAAGGCAACGGCAAAGGGTGGGCTCAAGCTGTTCGAGGATGACAAGGATGAACGCAACGCCTGGCTCTGGACCGGCAGCGGCGATCTCAATGTCAAACTCAAACAGAATGACAAGCAGACCAACAACGTCAACCTCAAGTGGAAAAGCGAGCTGGCCAATCTGGACTGGCGTTACAGCTTCTCCGGTGAATATACCTATGAGACCGCTGACAACGTCACCGACAGCCATGATTATCAGCTCAACCCTACGCTGGACTACTTCTTCAACCAGCAGTGGTTCTTGCGCACCTCACTCGATGCCGAATATGACATGCTGGATAAAGATCGCTATCTCTACATGGACTATGGCTCGGGGCCTGGCTATCGCTTCTGGAACGATAAACGCCGCCGACTGGAGCTGATGGCCCAAGGGGGATTAAGCCGACTCTACTTCCGTGAAGATAGCGAGGTTCCCAAGATTTTTCTGGGTGAACGGGTCATTGACTACCCCTTCGCCGGTTTTAACTGGGATTATCGCCAACCTTTCTCCCTCTGGCAGGAGAAAATGGAGCTGTTCAGCCAGGGGCGCTATCTGAAATATCTGGCACAAGCCTCCCCCTATTTCACCCGTAATCAGGATCTGAAAGGCAGCATAGGATTGCGCTACTACTTCAACGACCATCTACGCCTCTCCTGGTCGAGTGAGCTGGATTGGGAAGATGCTGACATCCTTGTCGACACAGGCAGCCCAGAACCCCGGGAGAGCGAATTAAGACACCTGCTCAGCCTTGGCGCCAGTTTCTAGCCTCGGATCCCCAACACGCAAAGAGGAGCCAAATCGGCTCCTCTTTGCTTTAGGCGAACAGGCTCGCTAGATCAGCCCCCAAGCGGCAATCTGGTAGATCCACACCATCGCCAGCAATGTGCCGACCAATCCCATGATGACGCCGATGCGCACCATCTGGTGACTCTCCACCAGACCGGTGGCGTGGGCCAGCGCATTGGGCGGGGTACTGATGGGCAGAGACATCCCGAGCGAGACCGAGATGGTAACCGCCAGGATCAGGGTATGACTGCCGCCCCACTCGGCCAGCTCCGGCATGCTGACCGCCAGTGCCGCCACCAGTGGCAGCAGCAGATTGGCGGTTGCGGTATTGGACATAAAGTTGGCCATCACCACTGCCAGCAGACAGGCGCCGACCAGCACCGCCAGCGTGGAGTATTCGTGGAACGGAATATGGGTGATGAGCCGCTCGGCCAACCCGGAGTCCTCCAGCGCCAGCCCCAGCGCGATACCGCCCGAGACCAGCCAGAGCACGTCGAGGGAGATCTTGTGCAGATCGTCCTTAGTGATGATGCCGGTGGTCAGGAACACAGCTACCGGGATCATGGCGACCACGTAGGAGCTCATGCCGTGCAGATCCCCCAGTAGCCAGAGCACTATGGTGGTGATAAAGGTGAGGTAGACCACCCAGGCGCGAGGGGTCTGCATAAAGCGCCCCTCAATCTTGAGATCCATCCGCTTGAGGGTGCTCGGGAAGAAGCGCCCCAGCAGGAACCAGCCAAGCAGCAACAGCAATACCACAAAGGGCACCGCAAATCCCATCCACTGACCGAACGAGATGGCATGCTCGCCGGTCAGGTATTTGAGGGCCACTGCGTTGGGCGGAGTGCCGATGGGAGTGCCGATCCCGCCGAGGTTGGCCGCCAGCGGAATGGCCAGCACAAAGCCGATTTTGGCCGGGTCCTTGTCGGGAAACGCCGCCAGCACCGGGGTAAGGATAGCCAGCATCATGGCGGTGGTGGCGGTATTGCTCATAAACATGGAGAAGGTGGCGGTGATCAACATCAGCCCCAGCATGACGATCCGGGGATCCTGACCGAACGGGCGCAGCAGCACCCGCGCCAGATTGACGTCCAGATGGTACTTGGTCGCCGCAATAGCGAGGAAAAAACCACCGAGAAACAGCATGATAACCGGCGAGGCAAAGGTCGCCATCACCTCGGTGGACTTGAGCAGCTCACCAAACCCCGGTTCAGCCTTGTCGGCAGTCATGAACCAGAGCCCCTTGTCGGAGAGCAGCAGCAGCTCCAGCACGATGATCAGCACCGAGGTAGCAAAGATAGGAATGGGCTCCAGGATCCAGCAGAGGGCGGCCAGCACGAAAATGGCCACGACCCGCTGCTCGATGACGGTGATCCCCTCCAGCGGGATCCACTGGGTCGGGATCAGCAGGATGGTGAGGCTCAGCAGCAGTGGCAGAATAATCTTGTTATTGATGGGCACTATTGTCTCCAGGATCGGGAGTAAGAAGCCAATAGTGGCATAACATGCTATCGCCTCACGCGGCCAACTCGCCAAAATGAGAGCTGGCTAACTGCACGACGCACCGTTTTGTGAGTCATATCAAGCTGGGGTCGGCGCACTATGGCTGACGCCTCAACCCTTGCAACAAACAGGCAAAAAAACGGGCCCGCTGTTCGTTGCACACGACCGCGGGCCCGTTTCACCATTCATGCCGATGAGGGGGCTCAGAAGTAGATGCGGGTCACCGACTCGATGACGCAACCCGGGCGGCGGATCCCTTCGATCTCAACCTTGATCTCTTTGAGCAACTCCAATCCGCCCTTGATGGGGGTGACCCGGGCCAGCTTGGTGCGGGCGCGGATGTTGCTGTCCACCTTGATGGGGTACGGGAAACGTACCTGATCCAGCCCGAAGTTCACCACCATGCGGGCGGTCGGGAACTCGGGGGTGGCCTCATCGACCGAGCCGGTCAACTGCGGCAGCAGCGCCAGGGTCAGGAATCCGTGGGCGATGGTGGTCTTGAAAGGCGACTCGGCGGCCGCACGCTCCGGATCGGTGTGGATCCACTGGTGATCCCCGGTCACGGCAGCAAACTGATCGATCATCTGCTGGCTGACGTGCAGCCACTCGCCGACATGGGTCTCTTCACCAATGCGAGCCTGCAGGGCAGCATAGAGCTCGGCCGCCTCGGCCCCCAGCTCAACAGCGGGTTCCTGAGCCACGGCAGGCTGACCGTTGGCTACTTGTGCCACGGTTGCTGCATCCTGTTGCAGCTCGCTCTGGGACTCGGCTTGCAAGTCCAGCACACGCCCCAGCAAAGGGTGAAGATGTGCCTTTTGCTGAAACTCACGCCAGTAGTCGCGGATCGCCGGAGAGAGCCAATCCTTGAGCTCAAAGGGGTGCTGCGCCAGAATTTCGCGCTTGCGCTTCAGAAAATCGACAACTTTCATCTACCGATCCCTATTTGATTCAATGCCTGTAAAGAGGTCTAACCAGTCCTATTTTATTAAAGTTTCAGCTGTAAGTGCAAAAAAATCTCGGCGTACACCTGTACCAAGGCGGAAGTAACTACTTATACCATGTAAACCAGCACGATCTGCCAATGAGGAAATCGATTACCAAAGATGCCGCCGGCAGGGGAAACTCGCGGGATTCATAATGAAAAAAGGCCCTCATCGGGCCTTGTGGTGGGGACTCAGCGCGCGCTCGGCCAGCCGCTACGCAATCCCTCCTCATCCAGAAAGGACCAGGCGAGGATCCGGCTCACCTTGTTGCCCTGTGCCATGTCGATCACCCGTACCTGACGCGCCCCCACCCGGCTCAACGCCTTTTTCGCCCCCGGCAGGTTCTCCTTTTTCGACACCAGCGAGCTGAACCAGAGGCACTGAGTGGCAAACTCCTTGCTCTGGGCAATCATGTTGGCCAGAAACGCCGCCTCGCCCCCTTCGCACCAGAGCTCGGCCTTCTGGCCGCCGAAGTTGAGCACAGGAGCGCCTGTCACCTCCTTGCCCAGATTGCGCAGCTTGCGCTCCGTCCCCTTGCTCGCCTCTTCCAGCGATGCATGGAACGGCGGATTGCACAGCGTCAGGGCGAAGCGCTCCTTCGGCCCTATGATGCCGCGAAACACATGGTTGGGGTTGCCCTGCAGACGACACTCAATCTGGTTGCCGAGTCCGTTGCTCTTGGCCAGCAGGGTGGCCGCCTTGACCGAGACCGGATCGATATCCGATCCCACAAAACGCCAGCCATATTCGCGGCAGCCGAGCAGCGGATAGATGCAGTTTGCCCCCACCCCGATATCCAGCACCCTCACCCCCTTGCCGGTAGGGAGCTGGCCTGCGCTCTCGGCCAACAGGTCGGCCGCCCAGTGCAGGTAGTCCACCCGTCCCGGGATGGGTGGGCAGAGGTAACCGGCAGGCAAGTCCCAGTGGGCAATCCCGTAGTGATGGGCCAGCAGGGCGCGATTGAGGGTCTTCACTGCATCGGGATCGGCAAAATCGATGGTGCGGGTGCCGTAGTCATTGATAAAGACGTGGGCAGCCAACTCGGGAGTTCGCAGGCAGAGCGCCTCAAAGTCGTAACCCGCCTGATGGCGATTACGGGAGTGAAGTCCGGATTTACGGTCGCCCGACTTGGGGCCACCGGCTGATGGGATGCGGGGTTTCATGCTGAGCCTGCCGAAGAAAACGGGCCCACACTATAGTGATTTGACTCGGGAAAGTCTAAACGAGGGCAATAAAAAACCGGGCTATCGAGCCCGGTTCAAGTGAGGTTGGAAAAACAGTCCGTACTGCGAGCCGTTTGTCCAGCCTGACTCAGATATCGATCCGGCGAGCTTGCCAGAACTTGTTGCGCCAGTATTGGCTATCCAGCTTGGAGCGCGTCACACCGGCTCGAGTCGAGGCGTGGATGAATTCGCCATTGCCGACATAGATGCCAACGTGGTTGAGACGACGATTGATTTTGAAGAAGACCAGGTCACCCTCGACCAGATCCTGCTTGGAAACGCGCGTCCCTTCATGGACTTGGGAGCGGGTATCGCGGGGTAATTCGATACCGACGGCATTGCGGAACACTTCACGGGCAAAGGCGGAACAGTCGATACCGCGCTGGCTGCTGCCACCCATGCGGTACGGAACACCACGCCACTCTTTATATACAGTCAGGATTTCATTCACATCGGGTGTCTGGGAAGCTTCCGGTTCGATGACAGGTTCAACCATGGAAACTTCGATCTTGCTCGCGACCTCGGGTTGGGGTGCCGAGGCACAACCCACCATTCCGAGCGCGACCAGCAGTAGCATCAGGTGGCGCAATCCTTTATCCCCGCTAAATAGTAAATCTTGTTAAAATACGGCCCCAAAGGGCAATTTATAAGGCAACAGCACCCGACTATATCCAAGAATTCTATCGAGGCAAGTGAAAATCCCTATCAAGCTCACATTTTTGCAAGGAAATGCACGATTTTTCATAATTAATGTGATCATGCCCAAACAATATACAATCGCAAAAAGAGCCTTGGGCCTCCTAGATAACTGGCTTTTATCCCTGCTTCAGCACCTTTTTAAAGTGAAAAATCATGATCGAAACCGATCTTTTTTTGTTAAAACCGGCCAGAGTATGCCAGGAACTGCTTGCTCAATTGCCTGAATGGCTGTCAACCGATGAGCAGCATATCTGGCAAGCCATGACCCATCCTGAACGGCGTCAGGAATATCTGGTGAGTCACGCCCTGCTGCGCCAGCTATTGGCCGGGCGGCTGCAACAACCTGCCGCCAGTCTGCAATTTTGCAACGGCCCCCACGGCAAGCCCCGACTGCATGATGATGCTTGGCAGTTCAATCTGAGCCACAGTGGCAGCTGGCTGGTGTTGGCGCTCTGCCCACAGGGGCCGCTTGGGGTGGATATCGAACTGGGCAAACGGCGGCATCATCCCCTCCCCCTGGCCCGCCGGTTTTATGCACAGAGTGAATATGAGTGGCTCTGCGCACAGCCTGCTCAAGAGCAGGAGAGCTCCTTCTACCGGCTCTGGTCACGAAAGGAGGCGGTACTGAAAGCTCATGGTGGCGGCATAGCGGCGGGGCTGGAGAAGGTAAGGTTTCTCCCGGAGGAAGGATGGCGACTCGACAACCGGCTCGATGACACCCCTTATCAGGTACAGGATTGGCCCTTTGCCAGCGGCTGGCTCAGCCTCGCGGCGGCGGCAACCCCCGTGGCCTTTTACCGGCTGGATGAGCGCTTGAATTGCCACTCGCTTAACCCCATGTTATTCAACACCCTTTCTGAAGAGTCCAACTCATGATCGTCGACATTACTCCCCAGAATTTTCACGCTGAACTTATCGATGCGTCCATGAAGAAGCCGGTCGTCATCTATTTCCATGCACCGCAGATGCCGGAGTGCCAGGGGATGACACCGCTGATCGAATCATTGGTTGGGCCCGCCAATGAGCAGGTCACCCTGGCCAAGGTGGATATGAACGATCCCCAGCTGCAGCCGCTGGCCAGCCAGCTCGGCCTGCGCGCCCTGCCCGCACTGGTGCTGTTCCATCAGGGTCGCCCTGACGAACAGGGGATCATCGAAGGGCCGCAGGATGAAGCCACCCTGCGCCAGTATTTCGCCGCTTTCGCCCCCAAAGAAGAGGAAGAGTTGCTGGCCAAGGGGCAACAAGCACTGGCTGACGAGCAGCCCAGCATCGCCTATGCCCATCTGACCAAGGCACACCAGCTGGCTCCTGAACGTCACGACATCAGCCTGTGGCTGATCCAGGCTGCGCTCGACCTCAATCTGCTGGAGGAAGCGCAGGAGCGCCTCGGCGCCATCCCGATGGTAGCGCAGGATAGCCACTTCCATACCCTGAGCTCACGGCTGGCACTGGCCCTGCAAGCGGCAGACAGCCCGGAGCTGCGCGCGCTGGAAGCCCGTCATGCAGAACAGCCTGATGATTTTGCCCTGACTCAGGAGCTGGCGGTGCAATACAACCAGGCTGGTCGTCAGGAAGAGGCGTTGGGACTGCTGCTGGAGATCCTCAAGCGGGATTTGGCATTCGGCGATGCCAGAAAGACCTATCTCGATATTCTGGCGACCATGGGCAGCACACCGGCGGCACAGAGCTACCGTCGCAAACTCTATAGTCTGCTCTACTGATCGGAATCGAACTGGCTGGTAATGATGGGGGAGTGCCGGGAGACCGGCATGACCTCATGGGTCAAGTACGAAAAAGGTGCTGTGGGAATAGTGGAGATACGGTGAATTTCAGGCAAAAAAAAATGGCGCAAAACTGCGCCATTTTTTTCGCATGGATTACTTCTTGTAGGAAGTAGCCATGTTGTCGATGCGCTGGTTAGCACGCATAGCTTCTTGCTTGGCTTCGGCAACATCAGCAGCGATTTTGGACTGATCAGCACGAACTGCGCTAACATCTTGAGCCAGTTGGTCAACTTTGTTAGACAGATTCTGAACGGAAGTTTCCAGTTCGCTGGTGTTTGCACAACCGCCCAGCAGAGCGGACAGACCAACAACACCTACCAACAACAATTTTTTCATTTTTAAAGCTCCCTTGAACTCGCCAGACGTTTAGCAAGCGGCGTGATTATGGCACAAAAAAATCCTACTTTGCATAGTCCCCACCACAGATAAATGCATTAAAACCCTCATTTTTTTTCGAATGAACAGTTTTTGTCCAGATTCGTCTAAAAAATGAGTGCCGTGTGGTGGGGGCACGGACAAAGGTTAACCAAATTTTTGCCTTATTACAATTTCGTATGAGGCTCAGGCTGTACGTTCTGACAACAATTGACGATATTGCACCAGATCCTCGATGGTCAGCACCGGCATCTGGTGCTTGCGACCGAACGCAACCAAGTCTGGCAGACGCGCCATCGAGCCATCTTCTTTGGTCAATTCACACAACACACCAAACGGTTTGAGACCAGCCAGCTGCATCAGATCGACCGTCGCTTCGGTATGACCACGGCGGGTAAGCACCCCACCGGTTCGCGCACGCAACGGGAAAACATGACCCGGGCGGTGCAGATCGCCCGGTTTGGCGCCGTCTGCGATGGCTGCGCGGATGGTGGTGATGCGATCAGCCGCCGAGACACCGGTCGTGACCCCCTGCGCCGCTTCGATGGTCACGGTAAAGGCGGTCTGGTAGTGGCTGGAGTTGGCCTCCACCATCATCGGCAGTTCCAGCTGGCGAACCCGCTCATCGGGCAGGCAGAGACAGACGATGCCGGAGCACTCGCGGATCATCAGCGCCATCTGTTCATTGGTCATGGATTCGGCGGCGAAAATGAGGTCGCCCTCGTTCTCCCGATCTTCATCGTCGGCCACTAGCACGCCGCCTCCGGCACGCAAGGCAGACAGCGCCGCTTCGACACGGGCAACGGGATCACCGAATTCACTGAGTAGAGACTGATTCATGGTAAAACTCCTAAACAAGACAAGGACCAGAATCAGGGCATGGAAAGGCAGACAGAGACGGGCATGCAGCGGCCAGCCCACAAGGGCCAACACGGCAAGGTCTGTCTTATCCTCTTTCATCCGGACTATGACCGTCGGCTCCGGCATCTCACCGGATCTGCTGACCCCGACCCGGCAATCAGCCAAGTCGGGCGCTCGCGGGCTCCCCGAGTCAATCGGGATACCGCCGGTGGGGAATTGCACCCCGCCCTGAGAATAAGCGCAGACAGCCTAAAGAAAAACGGTTGCAGATACCAGCCAAAATCCCCCGCAGGCTGAAAAGCGTTTCAACATTGCGCCCGGGATCCCGCTCTGCGGCCGGCCCGCTCGCCAGCGTGCGAGGCCATGACTGGCGAATTTCTTTATGGCTCGGATCGGTTTATGGCATAGTTCCCGAAACCAAAAAACAGGGCCCGAAAAGAGAGCCTGAACAACGCTGCCGGCGCAGACAGCAGCGCCAACACCACAAACGGAAAATGACAGAGATGGAAAAGAAAATACTGCTCACGGATTGCCCTGATGCCAAAGGGCTCATCGCCAAGATCACCAACATCTGCTACAAGCACCAGCTCAACATCATCAAGAACGATGAGTTTGTGGATCACGAGAATGGTCGCTTCTTCATGCGTACCGAGCTGGAGGGGCGCTTCAACGACGAGACCCTGCTGGCCGACCTCGATGATGCCCTGCCCACCGGCGCCCAGCGTCGTCTGGTCAAGGCGGGCAAGAAGCGTATCGTCATCCTGGTTACCAAAGAGACTCACTGCCTCGGCGATATTCTGATGAAGAACTACGCGGGCGCGCTGGATATGGATATCGTCGCGGTGATCGGCAACTACGACACCCTAGCCGAGCTCACCGGCAAGTTCGATATCCCGTTCCACACCGTCAGTCACGATGATCTGAGCCGGACCGAACATGAAGAGCAGGTTCGCGCCATTATCGACAGCTATGAGCCTGACTATGTGATCCTGGCCAAGTATATGCGGGTGCTGACCCCGAGCTTCGTCGAGGCCTATCCGCGCAAGATCCTCAACATCCACCACTCCTTCCTGCCCGCCTTCATCGGTGCCCGCCCCTACCGGCAGGCGTTTGATCGCGGCGTCAAGCTGATCGGTGCCACCGCCCACTTCGTGACCGACGATCTGGATGAAGGCCCCATCGTCGAACAGGACGTGATCCACGTCGGTCACGCCTTCAGTGCGGACGACATGGCCAAGGCGGGTCGGGATGTGGAGAAATCGGTGCTGAGCCGCGCGCTGGAGCTGGTACTGAACGAGCGGGTGTTCGTCTACGGCAACAAGACGGTGGTCTTCAAGTAATCCGCCCACACGGCCCGTATGCAAACGCCAGAAACAACAACGGCTCCCGCGGGAGCCGTTGTTGTTTCTGCGCCGAGTGTCAGAGCGGCAGATCGTTTACCGTCACCGCGCCCTTCTCCAGCTTCAGCTCGGAGGTCAGCGCTTGCTTGTCGGCCTTCAGATAACCCATCAGGGTCAGCTGATCGAGCATTGGGGCCAGTTGCGGCACCGCCTTGCCCAGCTTGTCGCTGAGGCTGGCATGCAGCACGCCGGAGAGGGCCTGCATTCCCGCGTCGCTGTTGAACAGCTGCTCCAGCGAGGTGGAGGCCAGCTTCACGTCCCCCTTCATGGTCACCGCCTCACCGTTGAGTTTGGCACTGAGATCGGCCAGTTCAAGGGTCGCGCCACGTTTGAGCATCTTGTCCAGCGCCTGCTGGATGGCGGCATCTTCAACCCCCTTGCCACCGGCGGCCTGCAGCCCCTGATACCCTTCCAGATCCAGACCGTTGAGGTTGAGCGCCAACTTGCTGTCGGTCACCGCCAGGGTGTCGGTCTCGTTCTCCAGATCCAGCTTGGCAATTTTCATCTGATAGCTGCTGGAGAGGGTCTGGGCATCATCACCGGTCAGCTGAGTCTCGGTAGTCATCCCCTGCAGGGCGACCTTGACGCTGTCAGGCAGTTGTACCGTGAGGGCCGAGAGGGTCATCTCGCTCTGGGGCGAGAGGAGCACACCGCTGATCTCGGCAATATCGGCACTCCCTTTCAGGTCGGCCAGCACCAAGTCCATCTTGCTCTGCTCTTCATGGACCGTCATCCCCTGCCAGGTCATGGTGAGGTGACCATTCCCCTCCAGATTACCGTGGAACTCACCGCTCAGGGGCAGGAAGCTGAACTCGTCCAGCCCCTGTTTGATCTTGAATTCATTGGCCCAGAAACGGCTGCTGTTACCCTGGGTCCAGAGACTGGTGACCGACTCCAGACCGAGTTCCCACTGCTCCATGCCCAGTGCGGTAAAGACTGGCGCCAGAGTGCCATTATGGGTATCGAGCAGGAAGTGGCTCTTGATGTAGAGCGGCAGGATCTGGCTCTTGACCACCAGTTGCAGCTCGATGGGCTGACTGCCCTCCAGCTCGCTGTCGATGGCAGCCAGCTCCTCCGGCGTCACCACGACCTTCAGGATCCCGTCACGGGTGAAGAGGTTGCTGCTACCCGGCTGCCACTGCATGTCGATACCGGTCTCTTGCTCTACCTTGGCGATCTGCTCCGCCATGATGTTGTCGAAGCTGTTGCCCGTGTACCAGCACGCAGCCAGACCACCACCTACCAGTGCCGCACCCACGGCGAGGGCCACTATCTTTTTCATATATCCATGTGTCTCCAGGGAGTTGTCACTGCACTCTACGGGGCGGACTCGGGGCTAAGCAAGTCCAATCAGATGGCGAGTCCACTTTCTTGCGGCTCGCCACAACATCACAGCAAGGGGCTGAAGAGATAGAAGATGTTCTCCATCGCCTTCTTGTACCAGGGGCGGGCCTGCCATTGGGCCAGGGTCATCGGGGTGGCTTCCGCCATATAGCCCTGTACCAGCCGGGTCATCTGGGCCACGAACGAGGGGTTATCCACCAACAGGGTCACCTCGAAGTTGAGCCAGAGGCTGCGCCGATCCAGATTGACCGTCCCCACCAGAGCGAAGTCATCATCCACCAGCACGCTCTTGGTATGGAGCAGACCGGCATCGTAGCGGTAGATCTCCACCCCGGCCGCCAGCAGCTCCTCCATAAAGGCGTTGCAGGCGTAATTGGCCATGATGGAGTCGTTGCGTGCCGGCAACACCAGCTGCACCTGCACCCCGCGCGCCGCTGCCGAGCTGAGTGCAGCCGCCAGCGGATCGTCGGGTACAAAGTAAGGGGTCGTCAGCACCAGATGGCTGCGCGCTTGATAGATGGCCAGCAGCAGGCTCTGCTGGATGCAGTCGCCGCCGACGAAGGGGCCGGACGGGATCAGCTGGGCGCGGTAGTTGGTCTGGGGCCAGGCTTCCGGCTCATGCTGCAGACTGTCGAGCAGCCGCTCGCCGGTCTCCATCTCCCAGTCCCAGACAAAGATCGACCACATCAGCGGCACCATGGGCCCCTGCACCCGGATCATGATGTCGACCCACTGGCCGACCCCGGCATCCTGCTTGAAGAAACGGGGATCCACCATGTTCATGGAGCCGGTGTAACCCACCCTGTCATCGATCACCACCAGCTTGCGGTGCATCCGCAGATCCTGACGCTGGAACAGAATGCGCCAGGCGCCGACCGGCAGCACCTCCACCAGCTTGACCCCCGCCTTGCGCAGCTTTTTGGGCCAGTGGGAGCGGAAGAACTGCTTGCTGCCCACCGAATCGAGCAGCAAGCGACAATCCACGCCGCGTTGCGCCACTTCAATCAGCGCCTCGCACACCTCGTCGGCATCGCCGCCCGGATGCCAGATGTAGAATTCCAGATAGCAGGAGAGCGTCGAGCGACGGATATCCTGGGCAATCTCGCGCAAGATCCAGTCCGGCTTGTTGAGCAAGGTCATGCGGTTGCCGGAGAGCATCGGCATGGCGAGCCGTCCCTGGATGAGATCGTGCAGCGGCTGTGCCTTGGCGCCCACTTCGCAGCAGTGCTGCGGGAACAGACGGGCCAGCTGGCGGATCCAGATGGCATAAGGGCGATACATGGCCTGGGCGCGCTCGGCACGGCGGCGCCCCAGCTTTATTTCACCAAACAGCACATAGAAGCCAACCCCGGCAAACGGAATGGCATAGATCAGCGCCAGCCAGGCCAGCGACACCCCGATGGGACGGCGTTTCATCACCACCCGAAACGACACACCGGTGACAATCACGGTATGAAAAAGCAGTAGCAGCCAACCCAGAAAACGGGAAAACAGCAGTTGAAGATCGTGTTCCAGACCGTTAAACAACGGGGACTCCTTCTAATCGACAAACAGCGCAGTGGGCAGACCCCAACCGGCCGGGATGGTATGCTGTAAGGCAAATCCATTCTATCAGGTCGCACGCATGATCCTGCAATCTATGCTGCTCAGCCTGGCCATGCTAGGCCAAGGCTCATATGACATCAATGAGCAACAGATAAACCAGTACCTGCAATCTCAGGTGCAAGTCGACAAACAGCTGGAGCTGCCGGGCATCATCAAGGCCCATGTGACGCTTGAGCAGAGCGATGTCCAGATCGGTCGCCAACGCCCCGATACCGCCCGGGTCTATGGCAAGGGCAAGCTCAAAATCGCCCTGCCAGACAATACCGAATATGACGCCCGCCTGCAGATGACCTATGAGGCGAGGCCCCGCTATGACAAGAGCCAGAGCGCCCTGTTTCTCGATAACATGAAGCTGGTGGAGTACAAGCTGGAGCCGGAGGCGGCCGAGAAGAAGTTCGGGCTGATGCTCAACATGCTGCTGCAGAGCATGGAGAAGCGACTCGAGACCAAGCCGGTCTACAAACTCAATGACAAGGATCCGGATCAGGCGTGGCTGAAGGAGAATCTGCTGGGGCTGGAGCTGTCACCGGGCAAGATCCACCTGCTGACCAAACCCCGCTAAACCGCTCAATTCAGGAGGGGCTGGGTGGTATCCCGTACCAGCAGCTCCACCTGATACCCCTGCTGCTGCTGCCGCTCGTAGAGGGAGAAGAGCGACCCGCTCAATTGATTGAGGGGCATATCGGCAAACCCGGCCTTGAGATAGAAAGGCTTCTCGAAGGGCAGCGCCTGACAAACCACAGGTTTGTCCAACAGACCGTGACAGGCGTGCTGCAGCAGCCGTGATCCCAATCCCAGCGACTGGTAGTGGGGCAACAGGCGAAAGCCGCACAGATGGTAAAACTCCTCCTCGTCCCGCAACCGAACCGCCCCCACCAGCCAGTGAGCATCACGCACGACAAAGATCCGCTCGGCCAGATCCGGCACATAGTGGGAAAACGTCGTCTCGTAATAGTCCCTGATTAGGGAGAGGTCGGCGTCGCAGTACTCTTCGAAAGTGAGTTCCATCGCCAGCTTGCTTGTCACAGACAAATCCTTTGATAATCAGTTATTAGTGCCAGATACGGTGCGCTAATCCGACCACATGACGCCAGCACGATAGCATGCCTTTCGTCAACAAAAAAGCGGGCGTCATGGGCAGCTTGCTTACCCGGTGGAAGAGGCCATGACCCACCGCCTGACTGCCAAAACCGTGCTTTATGATGACAATCCTTTATTGCGGCGGATACTTTGATCCCGGTCACCGAATCGGATCATTTGCCCCCTGTTGGCCGCTTGTTCTGCCCTCGTCATGATGCTTTACTCAACATGGTCATCACAGAAGGAGTATTAGAGTTGAAAGCATGGATGCTGGCAGGCCATATGTTGTTGATCCCCCTGAGCGGATGGAGCCAGACTCCCCCTCCCGCGGAGGTGATCTTCCTGACCGCCGCGCCCTCCCCCTTGCGTCCGAGCAAAGATGCCACTCCCGCCTCACAACCCGACACCGCTCAAACAGCGGCAGTCGCCACCAACGGCAAGAAGCAGATCCAGGTCTATAAATCGGTGCAGCAGAACGGGGTGGTTCGCTACTCCGATATGGCACCCGAAGAGGGCCATTACGATCTGCTGCTGTTCAACGACTGCTTCGCCTGCGATCCCAAATCCAGCGTCAACTGGCAAACTACAGGGCTGTTTCTCTATGACTATGCCAGCACCATCAAGGCGGCTGCCAAAACCTATCAGGTTGAGCCGGCGCTGATCCGGGCGCTGATCCATGCGGAATCCGCTTTCAATCCACTGGCGGTCTCCCGCAAGGGGGCGATGGGGCTGACCCAACTGATGCCCGCCACGGCGCGGGAGTTGGGGGTCGGCAATGCCTTGCTGGCGGAGCAGAATATCTTCGGCGGGGTGAAATACCTGGCGGGACTGCTCAAGCAGTATGACGGCAACGTGGCGCTGGCGACCGCGGCCTACAACGCCGGCGCGGGCGCCGTACAAAAACATGGCGGTATTCCGCCCTATGCGGAAACCCGTGCCTATGTGGAGCGCGTCCAGCTCCTCCACCTGCGCTACAAAGAGATGCTGCAGGCCAAAGGGCTCTGAGGTTAGCCTCGGTTAATGCTCTTTTCTCGACCCTCCAGAAACAAAAAACACGCCCGCAGGCGTGTCGATACCACACTTTGTTTCGCAAATGATTACTTCTGCTCAGTCGCCACCAGGCGATAAGCCAGCGCACCCAGAATAGCACCGACAATCGGGGCAACCCAGAACAGCCACAGCTGGCTGATAGCCCAGTCACCGACAAACAGCGCAACACCGGTACTGCGGGCCGGGTTGACCGAGGTATTGGTCACCGGAATGCTGACGAGGTGGATCAGGGTCAGGCACAGACCGATGGCGATCGGCGCGAAACCGGCAGGCGCACGGCTATCGGTGGCGCCCATGATGACGAACAGGAAGAAACCGGTCATCACCATTTCGCATACGAGTGAGGCAGTCAGACTGTAACCACCCGGAGAGTGCTCACCGTAGCCGTTGGAAGCAAAACCGGCAGAGAGATCAAACCCGGCCTGACCGCTGGCAATTACGTAAAGCACGGCAGCGGCGGCAATGCCACCCAACACTTGCGCCACGATATAAGGCAGTACACCGGATGCCGGAAAACGACCACCCGCCCACAAACCGACGGTCACGGCCGGATTGAGGTGGCAACCGGAGATATGGCCGATGGCAAACGCCATGGTCAGCACGGTCAGACCGAAAGCCAGCGAGACCCCCAGCAGACCAATCCCGACGTGAGGGAAGGCTGCAGCCAGCACGGCACTGCCGCAACCGCCCAATACCAGCCAGAAAGTGCCCATAAACTCAGCAGCAACAGGTTTCACATTATTTCTCCCATTTGAGATAACACCGAACAAGACCCGAGAAGGGCCCATGCTTGAACAAGCGCAGCATTATGGGAGTGTGAGTCCAGATTGCGAACCCGGCAGGCAAAGCTCACTGAATGTGATGTTCATCACAATTAGTTGATTAGATAAGGGATTTGTCATTAAGACAGCTGGCTGCACATCTCATACCCAAGGGCGTCATGCGACAACTTGTGACACCGTTTAGCTCGAGTGCTCATCCCTTGAACGATAAAAACGGAGGCGTGGTCAGTCTCCTGCAGGGGCAAAACGGCTGACAACCTGCCCCTGATGCTCAATCCATTCCATAAACATGGCGACGGGTCGGGCATAGACCTGACCATCCTGCTCGGATTGATAAATGACCAGCTGCTCTTGGGTTTCGGTATGCAAAGCCAGAGCAAGCACTTGATAGTACCCCCCCTTGAAGTGGCGATAGCGGCCTGGAACGGGTGCTTGCATGGGAAAACCTCGCAGAAGTGAACGCCGATGAGCGAACCACATAAAGATGACACCATGAGTGCCATTCAACTCATCGAAAAGGGGGACGAAGACGATTTTTTACACAAGCCAATCGTGCCACAGGATCCGGATATTGCAACACAGTCAGGCAGCTTTGTTAATTCGTTCCCCATGTTTCACTAGTTAACCTTGGTTAGCACCAAAGATCGTGCTGAATTTAACGTTCTGGCAACCCTGTTTTAGGGCTAAAAATCAGGGAATTCTTCTAAAAAGAGGATTGTTCTAGCATTCAATTCTGTGAAGAATAGGGGAAAAGAAATTTGATACTAAAAATCGCCTTTTTCGCCAACGCGTCCCTGTGGGGAAGGAATCACACTCACCATGTTCACAATCGACAAGTCGCACAAGCTCGACGATGTCTGCTATGACATCCGCGGCCCGGTGCATAAAGAAGCTCGCCGTCTCGAAGACGAAGGCCACCGCATTCTCAAGCTCAACATCGGTAACCCGGCCCCGTTCGGCTTTGATGCGCCGGAAGAGATCATCAAGGATGTGATCCTCAACATGCCGCTGAGCCAGGGCTACTGCGACTCCAAGGGGCTCTTCTCTGCCCGCAAGGCGGTGATGCAGTACTACCAGCAAAAAGGGATGCGCAAGGTCGATATCGATGACATCTATATCGGCAACGGCGCCAGCGAGCTGATCGTGATGGCGATGCAGGCGCTGCTCAACAACGGCGACGAGATGCTGGTGCCCTCCCCCGACTACCCGCTCTGGACTGCTGCCGTCACTCTCTCCGGTGGCCATGCGGTGCACTATCGTTGCGACGAAGGGGCTGACTGGTATCCGGACCTCGACGACATCCGCGCCCGCATCACCCCGCGCACCCGCGGCCTGGTGCTGATCAACCCCAACAACCCGACCGGTGCTGTCTACGGCAGCGAGTTCCTGCTGGAGGTGATCGAGATCGCCCGCCAGCACAACCTCATCATCTTCGCCGACGAGATCTACGACAAGATCCTCTACGACGATATCTCCCACACCAGCGTCTGCACCCTGTGCGACGATGTGATGGTGGTGACCTTCAACGGCCTCTCCAAGGCCTACCGTGCCTGCGGCTTCCGTCAGGGCTGGATGGTCATCACCGGTCCCAAGGGCCGTGCCCGCGGTTATATCGAAGGGCTGGAGATGCTGGCCTCCATGCGGCTGTGTGCCAACGTGCCGATGCAGCACGCCATCCAGACTGCACTCGGCGGCTATCAGAGCATCAACGAGCTGATCCTGCCGGGCGGCCGCCTGCGCAAGCAGCGGGATAAGGCGTGGGAGCTCTTGAACGAGATCCCCGGGGTCTCCTGCGTCAAACCCAAGGGGGCGCTCTACATGTTCCCGCGCCTTGATCCCAAGGTGTATGACATCCGCGACGATCAGAAGATGGTGTTCGACCTGCTGCAACAGGAAAAGCTGCTGCTGGTACAGGGCACCGGCTTCAACTGGCCGGCGCCGGATCACTTCCGGCTGGTGTTCCTGCCCCGCGAAGAGGAGCTGGAGGATGCCATCGGCCGCCTCGCCCGCTTCCTCAAGGGCTACAAGCAGTAAGCAAGGCTCATGAAAAAGGCTCCCGCGGGAGCCTTTTTGTTATCTGTGGTTTAATTCGTGCCATCAGCCGTGCAGCAGGGCACCGGCTACCAGCACCGCCATGGTGATGAGGGCTACGCCGATGATAAAGGGCAGCACCCAACGCACGAAGCGATCGTAGGGGATCTTGGCGAGCGCCAGACCGGCCACCAGATGAGCGGCGGTGGGGGCAAACAGGTTGATCCAGCCGGAGGCGGACTGATAGGCAGTGATCACCAGATCCCGGGAGATGCCGGAGAAGTCCGCCAGCGGCCCCATCAGCGGCATGGAGACGGTCGCCAGCCCCGAGGTGGAGGGGATGAAGAAGCTCAGGATGATGTGCACCAGATAGGCCATCAGGATGAAGACCGACGAGGAGAGTCCGCTCACCAGCCCTTCAGCCCAATGCAAAATAGTGTCGATGATGACGCCCTGCTCCATCACCACATAGATGCCGCGCGCCACCGCAACCACCAGAGCCACCCCGATGAGATCCCGAGCGCCGCTCAGGAAAGTCGCCACATAGTTGGACTCCGGCATCCGGTTGATCAGCGCAATCAGGATGGAGGCACTGAAGAACAGGGTCGAGAGCTCGTCAAACCACCAGCCAAAGGTGGGCAGCACGTCGATCCCCAAATCCGACCAGGGCACCACCGCATAGATCATCAGCAGGAAGGTGCCGAAGAAGACCAGCATGGTGAGTTTCTGCTTGCCGGTGAAGGCGAGGTTGCCGCTCTTCATCTGGGAGAACTCGTCGTCATAGACGATGTCGGCCAGCACGGAGCGGGATTTGTCCTGTTGCACCTGCTTGGCGTAGCGCATCACGAACCAGGAGGCGAAGATCACCAGCAGCAGCCACTGGATGACCCTCAGGCCAATCCCCTCACCGATGGGGATACCGGCAAAACCGGAGGCGATGCCGGTAGCAAACGGGTTGACGGTGGAGGCGAGCACCCCGACCCCGGAGCCAAGCAGGATAATCCCCGCCGCCACCATGCGATCAAAGCCCGTCGCCATCATCACCGGCACGATCAGCGCCCAGAAGGCCACCGTCTCCTCCGCCATGCCGAAAGTGGAGCCACCGAGGGCAAACAGGGCGATCAACACCGGGATCAGCAGCCGCTCACGGCCGGCAAAGCCGCGCACAATGGCCACCACCCCGGCATCCAGCGCACCGCTTTGCATGGTCACCGCGAGAAAACCACCGATGATGAGCACGAACAGCGCCACGTCGGCCGCCTTGTGAAAGCCCTGAATGGGGGCCTTGAGCACCTCGAACACCCCCTGCGGGTGGGCGGGTAACTCGGTGTAGCTGCCGGGCACCGGCAACAGCCGCTCGTCGCCGCTGTAATCGGCCACGGCCGCAGCCGCCACCGGCTGCTGGGTCTTGGCGGTGACATAGTCATATTTGCCCGCTGGCAGCACCCAGGTCAGGGCGGCCATCAGCGCGATGATGATAAAAAGCAGGGTATAAACTGTGGGGAGTTGGCGCTTCTTGGGCGCCTCGTTTGGAGTGGTCATAGCTTCCGTACCTCGGCAATGCCGTCTGTGATCCGATCAGCGCAAGACTAGCGGGTTTGATATGGGAAAAAGGTGATCGCTGATAATAAAATTCCGCAAATTAGCGGAATGTTTGCCAAAAAAACAGGGCCCCGCGGGGCCCCGTTTTCACTTGAGTCAGACTCAGAGCTCGACCACGTCGAATTTCACATCCGGATTTACATCCGCATCGTAATCGACCTCATCCAGACCGAAACCGAACAGGCGCAGGAACTCCTGCTTGTAGCCGGTGTAGTCAGTCAGCTCGGAAAGATTCTCGCTGGTGATAGATGGCCACAGGTCGCGGCAGGTCTGCTGCACATCTTCACGCAGTTCCCAGTCATCCATGCGGATGCGAGCCTGATCGTCCAGCGCCATGTCGGACGCGTAGAGACGGGTGCGCATCATGCGATCCACCTGCTCCATGCAACCCTCGTGAATGCCCTTCTCCTTCATGATTTTGAAGGCCATGGAGATATAGAGCGGCATCACCGGAATGGCGGAAGAAGCCTGGGTCACCACGGATTTGAGCACGGCCACGTGAGCAGTGCCGCCCTTGGCAGCCAGATCGCCACGGATGGCGGCGGCGGCGCGATCCAGATCTTCCTTGGCGCGGCCCAGGGTGCCATGCCAGTAGATTGGCCAGGTCAGATCGGTACCGATGTAGGAGTAGGCCACGGACTTGGCGCCGTCAGCCAGCACGCCGGCATCACGCAGGGCAGCCATCCACAGCTCCCAATCCTGACCGCCCATCACTGTGATGGTGTTCTGGATCTCTTCCTCGTTCGCCGGCTCGACGGTAGCGGTGATGATCTGATCCTTGTTGGTATCAATGGCGGTGGTGGTGTAGACCTCGCCGATCGGTTTGAGGGCAGAGCGCACCACTTCGCCGGTTTCCGGCATCTTGCGCACCGGAGAGGCCAGGGAGTAGACAACCAGATCGATTTGACCCAGATCCTGCTTGATAAGCTCAATCACCTTGGCGCGGCACTCGTTGGAGAAGGCATCGCCGTTGACGCTCTTGGCGTAGAGGCCCGCCTCTTTGGCGGCCTTGTCGAAGGCGGCAGAGTTGTACCAGCCGGCGGTACCGGTCTTGGACTCGGTGCCCGCTTTTTCAAAGAAGACGCCGAGGGTGGCGGCGCCGCTACCGAAGGCAGCCGCAATCCGGGAGGCCAGGCCATAACCGGTGGAAGCGCCGATCACCAGCACCTTTTTGGGACCATTCTCGATGGTGCCCTTGGCTTGGGTGTAAGCGATCTGGCGACGAACATTGGCTTCACAACCGACCGGATGAGTGGTGGTGCAGATAAAGCCGCGAACCTTGGGTTTGATGATCATATGGGGTCTCGGATCCGTTTAATGGATGAAATCGGGGCATAAGATACCTCATCTTGCCGCGATAAGGTGCTCTGATGTGTTGAACTGCGGCAAAAATGGCCATTCAGGGTGACGGCTGCCGTCAAAAATGCACAATTTTTCGGAAAGCGTCACTTCATCAGTCCGGTAATGAATCTTCACATATCTATGGAAACCGATGACATGTTTCAACGCAGGTGCAGTACGACCAACATGATACAAAAAGGCCCCGAACTCTCGGGGCCTGGGGGTAATGTCATCGAATTATATCAAGCGGCATGTGAGCGCCATTTAAAATGATTAATCTGTGTTCTCATTGACTTGGCCATCTCATCAAGACGCTGACACTTGGCCGAGACATGGGCTGCCGAGTCCGAGGTATGTACTGCGATATCGGCAATATTGACCATGCTGCGCGTCATCTCTTCGGTGACTTTGCTTTGCTCTTCGGCTGCAGCAGCGACTTGCACATTGAGATTATTCAGATCATCCACCGCACTCACAATTTCTTCCAAAGAGACGCCGCAGGTCAGCATCAGGGTATTCGTCTTCTCCACTTCAGATAATCCGATATTCATACTATCAACAGCCATAGTTGCATTCTGTTGCAGGCGATTGACGGTGTTCTGGATTTCTCCGGTAGAGTTTTGGGTGCGCTGAGCAAGTACCCGGACTTCATCAGCCACCACCGCGAAGCCACGCCCCTGCTCACCCGCTCTGGCGGCTTCAATTGCCGCATTCAGTGCCAGTAAATTGGTTTGTTCGGCAATCGAGCGAATAACCCCCATCACTTGGGTAATGTTATTGCTTTCGATAGCCAGGTTTTGCAGCACAGTGGATGTATTTTGCAATTGACCAGAGAGCAGAGCCATATTTCCAATGGTCTCCTTGACAACCGCTTGCCCCTCTTCTGCCTTGTTTTCTGCCTGACGGGCGGCAATTGCAGCACTATTTGTATTCTGGGCGATTTCGTTAACCGTTGCGCTCATCTCATTCATCGCCGCAGCGCTCTGATCTGTCTCCAGACGCTGCTGGGCCATTTGCTCTGCACTGGTTAGCCCCAGCTCGTTCAGTGCATCGGCGCCTGTCGATAACTGTTCGGCCACGTCATCCATTTCGCCAATCAATCTGCGGAAATGGCTAACCATATCATTCAGCGCCCGTGCGACTTGCCCCAATTCATCTTCCCGAATGACGGGGACGGTGACGGTCAAATCCTGCTCATGCTGCAATTTGTAAAGCGCTCTGCGCAAAGCGGTGAGCGGTTGACTGATCCCGCGAAAAATCCAGATCCCCAGCACGGATAAAGCGAACAGGGCAATCCCGGTGATGGAGAGGAAGGCAAATGAGAAATCAACGGCCAGACTTTCCAGGGTACCAACATGCTCATCTGCAAATCTCAGCTGGAGTTCAACCAGCTTGCCCAGCTCCTCATTAAAAGGATCAACCGTGCTGTATAACTGATGAATTGCCTTATCAAGAGGAGCTTTTAATGAAAGCTCACTTTTAATACCATCCAGTGTAATGTCGGCTTTGTTCATCAATACCTGGGCAGACTCCGCAATCGCCCGTTCTTCCGCAGACATCTTCTGGGCCATGTAACGCTTCCATTCCGTTGCGGCTTTTAACTGCGCTTCAGTAACGGAACGTTTTGCCTCTTCACGGGTGATTAATCCAACATGCGCTTTATTGATCGCATCAACGACACTGACCGCATACAAGTCTGAAATCAGCTTCAGTTCGGATAACTGCTGCACCTCCTCTTCATTCACCTGATGGGCAGCCTGATTCATCAGGCGCATCCCCCAAAGGGAGAGAGTGCACAGCAAAATCATACAAAACAGCGGTACCACAACCAGCATCAATAATTTGCTACGAACCGAGATCCCTTTCATGGTGTCGTCCTCATACTCAAGCCACTGGTCGTTTAATATGCAATTGATACACCAAGCATCACGCGACCACTCATTTCAATACAATCTCCCGCTTACCTCATTAAAAAGCGCGGTCTGTGCACCATAGTGCAATGCAAGTTGCAACCTGTTCGCAAAACCAGACCTTAAACACATCACCGCAGGAGAAGGGCTAATGCCCTTATTGATAAGGCGCTTTTTGAGTCTATTCATCATTTCGTTGATGTCTAATCTTCGCAAAGCAAAATCCGTAGCGCGTTGCAGCCTGCGTCGTCCATGCACTGATGGCGGCAACGTCCACGAAACTAGCAGGCAATGCGGGTGATGTGGCCATCCTGCAGCTTATAGAAGGCATCTTGGGGCAACTCCTGTGACCAGGTCGCCTCATAGTCGAGATCGGCATAGACGCCTCGCAACATGGCACCGAGCAGACCGTGGGAGATAACGATGGCCCGCTCGGCGATGGCAGGATCCTGCAACCACTGGTGTGCCCGGCGCTGAATGCTCTCGAAGCTCTCGGCCCCCGGTGCCTGCAGATACCAGTCCCCTTTGCCGGTATCGAGCTCGGGGTGGGCAAGACGCAGCGCCGGGATCTGGCAACTCTCCCACTCCCCCATCCCCAGCTCCATCAACCGATCGTCCCAGACGATGCGATCTGCCGCCAACCCCAGTTGCTCGCACACCAGCAGCGCAGTCTGACGGGCACGGCCAAGCGGGCTGGCATAGACGATCCAGCGGGCGGGATCCGCCAGTTCGGCGGCAAGGCGCCGCCCCATGGCGATGGCTTGCGCCTCACCCTTGTCGGTCAGCTCGGAGTTGCAACGCCCCTGCAGACGCTGCTCGGCATTGAAGCGGGTCTGGCCATGGCGCAGCAGATAGATGAGTCGGGACATGATTTCTCCAGCACGTTCAGATAGATAGAAGAATAAGGGGGGCGATGATAGCAGATGAGCCCGAAGGATGGCCCAAACAGAGAGGCTAAAGCGGGCGTAAAAAACGGGTCAAGGCTGACCCGTTTGCTGCCAATTTGGCCAGAGTGTATCGGCTCAGCCCTTCTTGATCTCCCGCAGATAGCGGTAGATGGAGTGGACCGAGATCCCAAGCTGGCGCGCCGCAATCTGGGCACTGTCTTTTAACTCGAAGATCCCCATGTCGTGCAGCTGGTTGACGATAACCCGGGTCTTCTGGGACGGAGGCACCGCCTCGTTGCCACGCACCTCGGCACTGACGGTGTCGATGGTGCTGTTGAGCGCTTCGTCGATGTTGCGGGCGAACACCTCCGGGGTGGCATGGCTCTCGTGGGGATGCATGCACTCCGGCATCATGGTGCGCAGCACGGATTGCAGCGGAGCATCCATGTCGCTGTTGATGCAGAGCAAGCCGATGGCCCTGTGCTCCCCGTTGCGGATCACGGTCGTGATGGAGCGCAGGGTCTTGCCGGTGGCGCACTTGGTCATGTAGGGGCTGGAGATATCCTGCCCGCTCTTGAGCTTCATCATCGCCAGGTTGGTGATGGGAGCGCCGACACTGCGGCCGGTGATATGGCCGTTGGCAATCTTGACGATCGAGGGATTGCGCGCATCCAGACTGTGGAGCAGCACTTCGGTGTGCTGGCCATACATGGCGGCGATGCCGTCCACTATGTTCTCCATCGACTTGAGGATCTCAAAATCGCTCGGACTCAACTCTTGCAGCTTCACAATGGGACCTTCTTGCAAGGGTTGCTGCCGGACAATGGGCGCCGGGCAGCAACCGACAGGGACATCAGGCGGACATGATATCAATAATGGTGCTGTCTGTGGCAGACATGCCCTCCTTCACCATCTGGCCGACGTTGCGGATGGTCTGATCCACGTCGCCTGCGACGATCCCCTGCCCCGACACCGAGTGGCTGTTGAGGGCCATCAGGAAACCGCGCACCGCCGCACCGGAGGAAGTACTCACCTTCATGGCGCAGGAGGCCTTCGCCCCGTCACATACCATACCGGCACTGTCGCTCAGCACGTTCTGGATGGCGAAGCAGGATTGCTCGAAGCTGCCGCCCGCCAGATAGACCATGGCCATGGAGGCGGCCGCGCTGGTCACGGTATTGCCACAGAAGGCCGACAGCGGCGGATAGTGGGACTTGATATAGATGGCGCCCAGATGGCTCATGATGAGGGCGCGAGCCAGCTGCTCTTCGCTGGCCGCAAAGCGCTCGGCAATCACCATCACCGGAATGGTGGCGGCAATGCCCTGGTTGCCGCTGCCAAAGTTGCTCATGGCTGGCAGGGTCGCGCCCCCCATGCGGGCATCGGAGGCAGCCGCCGTCATCATCACGATGCGGTTCATCACATCCTCGCCGATAAGACCGGCATTGATGTTCTGCTGCATGGTGCGGCCAATCTCCAGGCCATAGGGGTTGTTCATCCCCTCGGCGGAGAGCTTGCCGTTGAGCTCGGAGGCTTTGAGGATGAACCTGATCTGCTCGAACT
This sequence comes from Aeromonas sp. Y318-3, assembly GCF_027706185.1. Taxonomy (NCBI): domain Bacteria; kingdom Pseudomonadati; phylum Pseudomonadota; class Gammaproteobacteria; order Aeromonadales; family Aeromonadaceae; genus Aeromonas; species Aeromonas sp. Y318-3. The sequence goes on along the minus strand of NZ_JAPDCN010000008.1, from coordinate 106,790 downwards.
CCACCTGGGTGGCGAACTCGTAGATGGCGGCGATGCTGATATCGACGCCATCGCAGATGGAACCGGTGGCACCGCCCTGGCTCTGATCGGCGGTGAAGGTCACTTCACCATCGCGGCGCTGCTCGACGATGCGGGTATGACCGCCGCACAGGGTCACTTCGGCGCTGTGTTCTTCACCCTTGTCATCAGAGCCATAAACGGTCACGCGGCAGAAGATAAACTCGGGGGCGGCGGTGCGGCTCACCTGCACCTTGCCGGCATCGATCAGCTGCTGGGCACGCTCCACCTGTGCTGGCTGGATCGCGGCCAGCACTTCCAGCCCGGCGTCGGCGTTACCGCCGATGGCACCGGCCGCGGCCGCAATGGCCAGACCGATCTTGCCGGTGCCCGGCACATAGACACCCATCGAGTTTTTATAGAGATTGTCCGACACCGCAACCTCGAGGCGACCGGGCTCACACCCCAGTTGCCGAGCGGCGACAGCCGCGGCATAAGCGGCGGCGATTGGCTCGGTACAACCCAGCGCTGGTTTGACAACCTGTTGAATAATCTGCAGATACTGCTGCCACGCTTGTTTCATCACTTGAACCTTTTTATCAGCATTAACGAGCGATATGGGCGATCGCTTCCACTTCAACCTTGACGCCCATCGGCAGATCCTTCACTGCGAAGCAGCTGCGCGCCGGACAATCTTTCTGGAAATAGGCTTTATAGACCTCGTTGAACGCGGCAAAATCGCTGATCTCGGCGAGGTAGCAGGTGGTTTTGAGCACGGTATCCAGCGAGCCGCCAGCGGCTTCCAGCACGGATTTCAGGTTTTCCAGTGACTGGCGGGTCTGGGCGGCAATCCCCCCTTCCACCACACCACCCTGCTGCTTGCAGACCGGCAACTGACCGGAGGTAAAGATAAGGTCGCCATAGGCAGTGCCGTGGCTGTAGGGACCGATAGCGTCAGGTGCCGCTGTTGCCGTGATGATGCGTTTCATATAGCCACTCCTGTTTGTGCAATTTTTTTTGCAATCATGAATCTCATTTCGTTCAACATTATTTGCTTTTTATTTTATCCATTCAACAAAAAGATACAAAAATGGCGTTTAAAGACACCTTTCGGCCTCAATATAAACCGTGATCACCATCCTGATTTGAACAAAAGTACTCTTATGGGCATTGTTTATGACAGTTTTATTCAACTATATTTGCGCCGCTTTCCCACATCCCTACAAAAAAGAAGGTTTTAATGGACGCGCATAGCACTACACTCGCCAGCCCCGTGATGGGCACGCTGGAATGGAAAGAAGCGGTTCGCTTCGACAGCACCGACTGGGGCTGGATCATCATGAGCATCGGCATGGCCATCGGCGCGGGGATCGTCTTCCTGCCGGTACAGGTGGGTCTGATGGGTTTGTGGGTCTTTCTGCTCTCTGCGGTGATCGGCTACCCCGCCATGTACATGTTCCAGCGCCTCTTTATCAACACCCTGGCCACCTCGCCGGAGTGCAAGGATTACCCCAGCGTCATCACCGGCTACCTCGGCAAGAACTGGGGTGTGCTGCTCGGCGCCCTCTACTTCGTGATGCTGGTGATCTGGGTCTTCGTCTACTCCACCGCCATCACCAATGACAGCGCCTCCTTCTTGCAGAGCTTCGGCGTTACCGACGGCCTGCTCTCCGAAAACCCGCTCTACGGTCTGGTGCTGATCTGTGGCCTGGTGGCACTAGCCTCGCGCGGCGAAAACCTGCTGTTCAAGATCTCCACCTTTATGGTGCTGACCAAGATCAGCGTTGTTGCGGTGCTGGGCCTTATGATGGTGGACAAGTGGGATGCGGCCAACATCACCGCCATGCCCGCTGCCGGTGACTGGATGAAGGATGCCATCATCATGCTCCCCTTTACCCTCACCTCCATCCTCTTTATTCAAAGCCTGAGCCCCATGGTGATCTCCTACCGCTCGCGGGAAAAGTCGCTGGAAGTGGCCCGCTTCAAGGCGATGCGCGCCATGAATATCGCCTTCGGCATCCTGTTCGTGGTGGTGTTCTTCTACGCGGTCTCCTTCACTCTGGCCATGGGCCACGATCAGGCGGTCAAAGCCTCTGAAGAGAATATATCCGCACTGGCGATGGTAGCCCAGGGGATGCCCGGCCAGACCCTCAAGCTCCTGAGCCTCACCCTCAACATCTTTGCGGTAATGACCGCCTACTTCGGCGTCTATCTGGGCTTTCGTGAAGCCTGTCAGGGTCTGGCGATGAACCTGCTGCGCCGGGTTCTGCCGGAAAACCGCATCAACAAAGGATTGGTAGGCAAAGGGATCATGGTCTTTACCGTCATGCTCTCCTGGGGGGCCATCGTGCTCAACGCACCGGTACTGAGTTTCACCTCCATCTGCAGCCCCATCTTCGGCATGGTGGGTTGCCTCATCCCGGCTTATCTGGTCTATCAGGTACCGGCGCTGCACAAGTACAAGGGCACCTCCCTCTACATCATCATCGTCACTGGCCTACTGCTCTGTGTCTCGCCCTTCCTGGCCTTCAACTGATCGATTGCAAACGCCCTCCTTATCGACTTCGGGCCACCTTCGGGTGGCCCGTTTTCTATTGGCTCGGCTGACGGCGCCCCCGCCCGGAAGTAAAAAGCCAAGGGGATCACAACTTGCAACCGGCCATCACCCAAGGGAGGCCGCTCGGAGTACTATTCAGGCAACACGACTCACGCCCGCACTCCGGTATCGAGGCTTAACATGAAATGGATTTTCAACCCTGCCATCCGGCTGGGCAATCAGCTCTCCTTCAAATACAAATTCCTGCTCTGGTCCTGCCTGATGCTGCTGCCACTGGCCTACAGCATGGCCAATCTGCTGGGGCGGCTGCAGGATGACAACGTCCAGGCCAGCCGCGAGCTGGCGGGAGTGGTCAATCTCGCCCCCGTGCCCGCTATCGAGCAGGCCCTGATCACCCATCGCAATCTGGTGACCCGCCACGCCTATGAAGTGGATCCGGTCGGTGATGATCAGGTCAAGGCTGCCGCACAAGCAGTTGCTCAGAGCCTGCAAGCCTTTGCCGACACCCGCCAGAACAACCCCTCCTTTGAGGTGATCCAGCAGGGCTGGGCCGCCCTGCAGAGTGAAGCGGGCAAGCTGGAAGTGGAGCAGAGCAACCTGCGCCACGACAAGCTGCTGACCGAGGTGCGCCACCTCTACAAGCACATTACTGCCAGTAGCAGCCTGATCCAGGATCCGGCGCTCGGTACCTACTACATGGTGATCCTCGCCAGCGAGCGGTTGCCGCAGCTGCGCGACCTGCTGGCTCAGGTGCGGGATCGCGCCGCCACCATCGCCGATTTCGGCCTGTTTCAGGCCGAGGGCTACAGCGGCCTGCGTTTTCGTCTCGACCTTATCAGCGCCACTCTGCAAGAGCTGGAGGCCGATCTGACCCTGCTCTACCAGATTGAACCCGCCTACCGCGCCGAGCTGGGTCAGCAGACCGATGCTCTGATACAGCTGGTGCGTCAGGGGGTCGAGACCATGGAAAACAAGATGATGAAGGATCAGCTGGTGCAGCTCTCCACCAAGGAGGTGCAAGCACTGGGGGATAAGATGGACGAGGCCATCACCGCGCTGGCAGGCCAGGTACGCCAGCGGCTGGAGGCCGACTTGCATCAGCGGCTGACCGCCAACCAACGCCACTTCTGGTGGGTCACCGCGCCGCTGACCGCCAGCTTGCTGCTCTACCTCTACCTGATGATCGGTGCCTATCTCTCCCTGCGCGAAACCGTGGGGCGGGTGCGTGATATTGCCGCCCGGGTCAACGCCCAGGATCTCAGCCAGCATATCGAGATCGTTGGTCAGGACGAGCTGGCCGCCATCAGCCGGGATTACAACGTGACCCTGGAGACCCTGCGCACCCTGATGCTGCGAGTGCGTGAAAATGGCGTCACCGTGGTGGAGAGCGCCACCGAGATCGAAGCGCGCACCTGCCGCTCGCAGGAGGTCATTGCCGATCAGCAAGGGGAGACCCATCAGGTCGCCACCGCCATCAAGGAGCTGGCCGCCACCTCACAAGACATGGCAGGCAACGCTCTGCAAGCCGCCCGCATGACGCAGGAGGCGCAGAACGTGGTCGGTCAGGGCGAGGATGTGGTGGAGCGCACCATCAAGGCAATCGACCATATCAACCGCGAAGTGCTGCGCACCGCCGACACCATTGGCAAACTGGAGCAACAGTGCAGCCAGATTGGCGGCGTCATCAGCGTGATCCGTAGCATCGCCGAACAGACCAACCTGCTGGCCCTCAACGCTGCCATCGAAGCTGCCCGGGCCGGTGAGCAGGGTCGCGGCTTTGCGGTGGTGGCCGACGAGGTGCGCTCTCTTGCCAACCGCACCCAGGGGGCCACAGTCGAGATCCAGCAGATGATTGAACAGCTGCAATCCGGCGCCCGCGCCTCGGTCACCGCCATGTCGGCGGCCAGCCATGAAGCGCAGGAGGGGGTCGGGCTGGCGCTGGAGGCGAAACAGGCTTTCGGCGCCATCACCGAGAAGGTGGATCGAATGGTCGATACCAACGCCATCATCGCCAGCGCCATCGAGCAGCAGGGCGCCGTGGTCAACGAGATCGAACGCAACGTGGTGCGCATCTCCGATGGCAGCGACGAGGCGCTGCAAGTGGCCAACGCCGCCCGCGATGCAGCCCGCCAGATCCACCAGCTCACCGAACAGCTGCGCGCCATGGTACAGAGCTTCGTGCTGTAACAGAGCGCTGACAAGCCGGGCTCAACGTGAGCCCGGCATTATCCCGGTCTCGCATCTCCCCACAACATCTAGGTTGCGCGGATCATCCAGAAAATCCCTGCGCCCCACTTGCCGGGCAGATGCCAACAAAGTAGTCTCGAACGAAAACAACATGCGGCATTCCCGACACGCACGGTCTGCGATGTCGAGGGAAACCAAGCCGCCTGCGAGCCACAGATTAAAACCAGCGTCACGTCATCTATCACCCGCTTCAAGCGAGAATTTACCTATGGCCAGATACCAGTTTTTTACCATTCCGGCGTCCAATCGGCAGCAATACACCTTTATCGACATGGCATCTCCGACTTTTCTGAGTGAAAAGGCGGCACTGCTGACCCAAGGATTCGAGGTGGAGGAGGACTTTATTGACGCGACCAGTCCACGGGAGGCCGTCGAGAAGTACCAATCCAATTTTCTCTATATATCGGATGAGATAGGCAAGTCCGATAGCAGCTACGCCGCGGCCGTCGCCATGCTGGAGATTGGCAAGGGGTTATTGGGCAATAAAAACCGATGAGATAAGGTACAGCGGTGAAGAGTGGTGGCCATCGTGGCAACGCGCCCGATGGCCATATGGCAAGATATCAATTCGGTAAGTCAGAAGCGCCCCAGCTGCTGGAGCATCTCGATCAGTTCCTCTTCGCTGCTCGGCTCATAGGCCAGCTGAAGGCTCGGCGCGGCGCCTCCCATCAGCATATAGACGTTGGTGCTGCAGTGGTCGTAGTGATACCACTTACCATTGATGCAGACGTCGGTATAGCATCTCGGGTCCCTTTTCAGTTCCATATGCACATCCTTTTGTTACATTCCATCAACATCACTCCTGACCGTAAAATAACCACCGAGGTTCACGCTTGATGCAGATCAAGGGAAACAGCTGAAAGGGACAGATATCTGCCAGATCTGTGGCCTACGGATCCCCCGAGCCACCATAGTTATCCGAATGAAGACAGGCCGAGTGCACCGTCATATCGCCGGATGGCCCCCAGTAACAAAAACGGCGCCCTCAGGCGCCGTTTTTTCATTCCCGTCATGTTGTTTCCACCGACGGGGTAAACAAGCAAGAGGCTTATTCGTCTTCCAGATAGGCGTAGCCTTGCAGGCCCAGCTCCAGCTCGTCGAGCAGGGCTTTGCGAGTGGCATCGTCCAGCGCCGGGTGAGCTGCGATCCGCTGGTAGTTTTCGCGGATCACGGACGGGTCGATGTTGACGTAACGCAGCAGCTGGTCGACGGTGTCGCCGCGCACCACGTTGCGAATGTCCATCTTGCCCTCTTCGTCCAGCCACACTTCCGCGCAGTGGGTGTCACCGAACAGGTTGTGCAGGTCGCCCAGGATCTCCTGATAGGCACCGACCAGGAAGAAGCCGACGTGGCACTCTTCGTTCTCGCCGTAGACCGGCATCGGCAGGGTGCTCTCGACCCCCAGACCGTCGACATAGTGCTCGACCTGACCGTCGGAGTCACAGGTGATATCCATCAGGATACCGCGACGACTAAGCGGACGATCGAGACCAGCCAGCGGCATCACCGGGAATACCTGACCGATACCCCAGGCATCCGGCAGGGACTGGAACAGGGAGAAGTTGGCAAAGCACTTGTCCGCCAGCTTTTCACTCAGTTCGTCAGCCAGCGCACGGTGGTTGCGGTTGACCGGGTTGAGCATCTCTTTGAGTGCCAGACAGGTGTTCTGGTGCAGCATCTCGGCCCAGGCACGCTGTTCAAGGTTCAAGAGGCCCATGGTGTACTGGGTATTCACGTCACCCAGATCTGCCACCGAGTCATGGAAGATCTCCAGCAGGGAGGGATCTTCGCTGCGCAGATCCAGCCAGCCTTTCCACATGTTCTGCAGAATGGTCGGTGCATCTTCGTCCGGCGCGCTGATGTCGTTCATCTCCACCCCTTCGGCACCAATGATATTGGTAACCAGCACGGCGTGGTGGGCGGTCAGGGCACGGCCAGACTCGCTGATGATGGTCGGGTGCGGCAGATCGAACTCGCGGCAGACATCGCCGATGCCCCATACCACGTTGTTGGCGTACTCGGAGAGGCTGTAGTTGGCGGAGCAGTGGCTCTGGGAACGGGTTCCCTCGTAATCCACGCCCAGGCCGCCACCGACGTCCACGACTTCGATGTTGGCACCGAGGCGACGCAGTTCAGCGTAGAAACGGCCGCACTCGCGGATGCCGCCCTGAATGTCGCGGATATTGGCGATCTGGGAGCCCAGATGGAAGTGCAGCAGTTGCAGGCAATCCAGCTTGCCCAGCCCGCGCAGACGCTCGATCAGCGCCAGGATCTGGGAGGCGGAGAGACCAAATTTGGACATGGAGCCGCCGCTCGATTCCCACATGCCGGAGCCGGTGGAAGCAAGTTTGGCACGCACCCCGATATTGGGCTTGATGTTGAGACGAGCTGACTCGTCCAGCACCATCTCCAGCTCGGAGGGCTTCTCCACCACGATGTAAACCTTGTGGCCCATCAGGTTGCCCAAGAGGGCGTGGCGGATATATTCGCGGTCTTTGTAACCGTTGCAGACGATCACCGAGCCTTGCTCATGGTGATGGGACAGCACGGCCAGCAGTTCCGGTTTGGAACCAGCTTCCAGGCCAAGCCGGGGCTTGTCGCTGTAGGACTGGCTGATGGTCTCGATGACACGACGCTGCTGGTTTACCTTGATCGGGTAAACGCAGAGGTAGTCCCCTTCATAGCCTGACTTCTCGATGGCCTGACCAAAGGCGTTGAACAGCGCATCGACCCGACTCTTGAGGATGTCAGGGAAGCGCAGCAACACGGGGGTGGTCAGCCCGGACTGACGCAACTGTTCGATGGCGTCAGAAAGCACGATATGCGCGTCAGGGCGTGATTTGTCGGGGGCGACGGTCACATGACCGGCGTCATTGATATTGAAAAAACCCGCACCCCAGTAGGGAACGTTGTAGACCTTCAAGGAGTCCTTGCTGGACCAGTTAGTCATGGGCTATGCCTCGCAAATGAGCGACCCAAAGTCGCCTTCGTTACCCTCAATCACATCCAGACCATCTAGTGCAGAGTACGGCGAGCGCTGCCATCACGAGACGCAGCCACCCAAACCAACCCTTTGCACATCGCGGCAAGCCAGAGGCTGCCTGGTGGATCTTGGGGAAGTAACGAGTCTTGATGTGGGGCTGGTGGCTTTACATCAAGCTCAACGGTATGCGGTGCCACTATGCCGTGGCGCCGCGGTACTTTGATGACAGACGACATCAGCCACGCCGTCAGTTCATCATTCGGCAGCGATCCCGACAGAAGGAGAGGGTTCCAAGGAAGAGAAGCGAAGGCGCCAGCACGCAAGCGTGTTGATAGACGACAACAACCACAGCCCACCTCACCGTCAGTGACCGCCCATGACAAGGGAAGATGATGAGCCGGTGGCCCACTCGGTCAAATGAAGGATGAGAGTCTGTTGTTCTCCCTGATACCGGAGCCTAACCGGTATTAAAGAAACCATTCCCCAGCAGTGTCTGTCGTTTCTGCGTGCCTCGCCCTATAGGCGTATGATCGGTCGGGTTTCTGGCGGCTCTGCCTGCTTCAGGGTTGCCCTTGGATCGGCGCGGAGTGTACACACTTACCGCGGGCAGTGACAATAAAAAATAGTGTTCAAAATCCCCTTTTAATAAGTCGATCAAATCTTGCTGGCGGGCAGGCAGGCTCTGGGATAGCGCAGGTTATGCGACAGCCCGGTTTCCCCTTGAAAAGTGTGTGAAAACGCCATGATTGGGCTGACGCCTTGCTGTGCGTTGGCTGAGGGGAATTTGGCCCCCACCGCCAGCGCCTAAATATCGCAATAAATGCCACATTTATGCGATCTCCCTCCCGGACGTTGCCCCGCGCGCCGCACATTCGCCGCTCTTCCCTTGCGTCAAAAAATGGGAAAAACCTGCGCTGACGCAATGAGTGCCCCGCACGGATTGGCCACAATGACCGCTCACAATCGGTTAGAGGCTGACTAATGGATACCCTGCTTGAGCGTTTTCTGCGTTACGTAACTTTTCATACCCGCTCCGATGAGACCAATCCAGCCTGCCCCAGCAGCGAAGGCCAGCTGATCTTTGCCCGCGCCCTGCAAGAAGAGATGAAGGCGCTGGGGCTGAGCCAGGTCACCCTGGATGAAAACGGCTACCTCACCGGCTGCCTGCCGGGCAACCAGCCGGACGCCCCCGCCATCGGCCTGATTGCCCACATGGATACCGCCGACTACGAGGCGGAGCACGTAGTACCGCAAATCATCGAAAACTATCAGGGCGGCGACATCTGCCTTGGCAAGGGTGACGAGGTGCTCGCCATCCGTGACTACCGCTTCCTGAAAAACTACCTGGGTCAGGATCTCATCACCACCGACGGTACCACCTTGCTTGGCGCCGACGACAAGGCGGGTATCGCCGAGATCCTCACTGCCATCGACCACCTGCAGGCCCACCCCGAGATCCCACGTGGCGATATCTGGGTCGGCTTTACCCCGGATGAAGAGATTGGCCGTGGCGCAAACCTGTTCCCGCTGGAGAGATTCCCGGCCAAGTGGGCCTATACCGTGGATGGCGGCGAGCTGGGCGAGCTGGAGTATGAAAATTTCAACGCCGCCAGCGCCACAATTCGTTTTATCGGCAATAACGTCCACCCCGGCACCGCCAAGGGGAGCATGATCAACAGCCAAACACTGGCCGCCCGCTTCCACGCCGCCATGCCTGCCGAGCAGACCCCGGAGTGCACCGACGGGTATGAGGGCTTCTTCCATCTGGCCCAGATGAGCGGCACCGTGGAGGAGAGCACCCTGCACTACATCATCCGTGACTTTGACGACGAGCACTTCGCCGCGCGCAAGGCCGAGATGCAGAGCCGGGTGGCCGCCCTGCAGGCCGAGTATCCCAAGGCCCGCATCGAGCTGACCCTGACCGACAGCTATCGCAACATGCGCAGCCAAATAGAGCCGCACATGCATATCGTCGAGCTGGCCAAGGCCGCCATGGAGGTCGCCGACGTGGTGCCGAAAATAAAGCCCATTCGCGGCGGTACCGATGGCGCCCGCCTCTCCTTTATGGGTCTGCCCTGCCCCAACCTCTTCACCGGTGGCCACAACTTCCACGGCAAGCACGAGTTCATCCCGCTGCAATCCATGGAGAAAGCGGTCGCCACCCTGGTGGAGCTGGTGCGCCTCACCGCAGCCTGGCGCGGTTAATCGATTACCATGACAACCAAGGGGGGAGCCGGTTAACCGGCTCCCCCCTTGCTATCTGGCCATCCCCCATCAAGAAAGGGAAACCGGGGAGAGTCGCGCAGGGGCAACTGGCTGCCACTGCCATCAAACTGTCATCCCGCTGACATGTCGCGGGAACAGTGCCACATCATGCTGGGAGCAACGGATCGCCGGAGCCCTCCAGATGTTCACTATCGATACCCTGCTGACCCAGCACTTCCCCCGCCTGCTTGGCTACCCCCTGCTCACCCCGCTGTTAAAGCGGCTGCTGGGCTGGCTGCTCAACGAACGAGCCTTTGCCGACTTTGCAACCCGCTACCCGCACCTGCGCGGCCTCGACTTTGTCGAGCAGGCGCTGACCCAGCTCGATTTCGACTATCGGGTCAGCGAGGCGCAGCTGGAGCATATTCCCGCCAGCGGCCGGGTCATTTTTGTTGCCAACCACCCCATCGGCTCGCTGGACGGACTGGCGCTGCTGCAACTGCTCGGTCGCATCCGCCCCGATGTGAAGATCGTCGCCAACCAGCTGCTGGCCCAGCTCGCTCCGCTGCGCCCTTTGCTATTGCCGGTGGACAATATGGAGGGCAAGACCGATCGACAGGCCATTCTCGCCATGAACGAACACCTCGCCCATGAAGGGGCGCTGGTGATCTTCCCCGCAGGTGAAGTCTCGCGGCTTGGCCTCAAGGGGGTGAAAGATGGCCCTTGGCAGGCAGGCTTTATCAAGCTGGCCCAGCGCACACGCACCCCGCTGGTGCCCATCCATCTGGGGGGACGCAATAGCCTCTGGTTCTATCTCGCCTCCTGGCTCAACAAGCCCGCCTCCGCCCTGTTGTTGGTGCGCCAGCTGTTTCGCCAGCAGGGGCAGACCCTGCCGGTGACCATAGGGGCGCGCATTCCACTTGGCAGTTTTCAGGATCTACCCGCCAAGACGGCGGCGCGGCTGGTGCGCAACCACCTCTACCGGATTGGCCGTGGCAAGGCGGGACGACTGCAGACCGAGGCCCCCATCGCCCTGCCGGAGGATCGCCGCCAACTCAAACAGGCCATCGAAAGCTGCGAGCAGCTCGGCACCACCCCGGATGGTCAGGGGATCTACCTCTACCGCCGCCATGAACTGAGTCACTCGGTGATCCTGCGCGAGCTGGGGCGACTGCGGGAGATCGCCTTTCGCGCTGTGGGGGAAGGGTCTGGCAAGCGGCGGGATCTCGATGGCTTTGACAACGACTATCACCACCTGATCCTCTGGGATCCGGCCCGACTCGACATTATCGGCGCCTACCGGTTCGCCCCGGTGGCGGAGTTGCTGGCCAGCAAGGGGAAGGATGGCCTCTACAGCCACACCCTGTTCGGCTTCGAGGATAAGCTGCTGCCACGACTGGAGCAGGCCATCGAGCTTGGCCGCAGCTTTATCCAGCCCGCCTACTGGGGCAAGCGGGGGCTCGATTATCTCTGGTTCGGCATCGGTGCCTATCTGGCCCGCTATCCCCGCTACCGCTACCTGTTTGGCCCGGTGTCGCTCTCCGGCAGCCTGCCGCCGGCGGCCAAGGATCTGCTGGTGAGCTTCTACCGCCAGCACTTTGCCCCCGAGCTTGCGCTGGCCCCCTCCCGCCGTCCCTACCCCGAGACGCAGCCTCTGTTCGAAGGGTTGGATTACGGCGCCGATCTCAAAGCACTCAAGGCCCGTCTCGACAATCTGGGCTGCGCCATCCCCACCCTCTACAAGCAGTACTCCGAGCTGTGCGAGCCGGGCGGGGTGCAATTTATGGACTTTGGTATCGACCCCGACTTCAACCACTGCATCGACGGGCTGGTGTGGGTCGATGTGAGCCGCATCAAGCCCCACAAGCGGGCCCGCTATATCGGCAGTCATCTGGCCGAGCCGCGCTCATAGCCCTGCAGGCGCCAGGCAAACAGCCAAAGGCAAAAAAGGAGAGAGAGGCCATCGCCTCCCTCTCCTTTCGCTCTCATGCTCAGCACCTTTTCGAGGCGCTCGGCCCATCTGGCGTTACTCGGCCGCCTTGCGATCCGAGTGGCCGAGATCCCGCTCAGGGGCGATGACATCGCGCACCCGCTGCTTGATCTCCTTGGCCTCGGGGAAGCCGTCATCGGCCACCCGATCCCACACCTGCACCCCGCCCACCAGAATGCGGAACTCCCCCTTGCTGGCCGGCACCAGCGCCACCTCCCCCAGATCGCTGTCGAAGGTGGAGAGCAGCTCCTGCGCCAGCCAGGCGGCGCGCAGCATCCAGCGACAGAGGGTGCAGTAGCGTATTTCGATGCGGGGTTTGCTGATCAGGGTTTCAGACTCGGTCATGAGTGACTCCATAAAAAAGCGACAATGGCGGGAAGTGGCGTACTACCGCCCAATGGCCGCTCCCGGTTTGGTCAAATCAGTGCTGATCAACCCCATGAAAATCGGCCAGCCAATGGCGGGCAATGGTACGCATCGCCGATTCTGGCAGCTCGAACAGGCCGGGAGCAAGAGGGCCTGCCGCCAGCATCCGGATCCCTTCCATGATCTCCGCCAGCACCAGATAGACATATTCGCCAATCACGGCGCCATGGACGAAGTTGACCGCCTCACCCCGGTTGAGCAGGTAGATCTGGGTACCATCCGGCCGGTTGAGGGCCAGCACATGGGGGCACACCTCTTCGCTCGGCCACGGCAACTGGGCCAGCGAGAAGGCGAACTCGTCGTCAGCCGAGGTGACCGAGGCCACCATGGTGCCGGGGCGCAGCGCCTGCAGATCCACCAAGTCCAGCGAGCCGTTGCCGGTAGAGCAGATCACCAGCTCGGCACGGCTCAACGCCTCGGCCTTGGTGATCAGGCGAAAACCGTGAGAGAGCGCTTCGACCTGTCGCAGCACATCGGTCTCCACCAGCCCGAGATGGAGGTTGCGACAGCGCAGGTCGCGGGCGATGCTGCGCCCCACCTTGCCATAGCCAAACAGCACGGCTTCGCAGACGTTGAAAGTACGGTTGAGGTTACGAGCCAGCGACTCCGCGGAGTAGACCACGCTCAAACCAATCTGGATATCCTCGGCCTGCTTGAGGGGACTGCGTGCCACCGACACCACGGGGGTCGCCAGCACCTCCTGCTCATAGCGCTGGTGGCCGTTCTCGGTCATCTCCACCACCCCTAGGAAACGGGGGCCGAAGTATTCACTCAAGATCACCTGGGTTTTGGCAAAGTAACCGCCTATATCGAGGATCAGCAACCGCTCGTGAGGGGCCACCAGCGGCGCAATCTGCTGGATGATGCTGTCGGGTTCATTGGTCCAGCGTCGGTTGAGGGGCAGCACCGGATAGTGCTGGGATACCCACTCCAGGGTCGGGCCGTGTACCGATTTCGGTTTGGGCAAAATGGCGCCAATCCGTCCAATCTGACCGAGAGCGTCGATAAAACGGGGGCGATCGGGAAGCAGGTGAGTGACCAGCAGAATGCAGAGACCATCGATACGTCCCTGTCCGGTGAAATGGCGAAAAAACAGATGCTCAGATCCTTGACTGCGCAACTGTGGCCTCCTTATGTGCCGCAAAGCAGGCAAACAGAACCCGGCGCGGCCGGGTTCTGTGTGTGTCCAAATAAAATGAAAATCCTTTTTATCTGAAACACATATGAGGCTCAATCATTATCTGCCAAGAGTATGAGCGAGTATGCAAAAATGACTGTAATTGCCTGTTTTTCATGCAAAAATCAGTACAAAGAAGCAGCAGGCCACACCCACCATAGGCTGAGCCCGGTTCCCGCCGCGGCGAGCAAGATCAACCCCCCCCAACGCACTGGCCAGGGTTTGTCACGCAACACCCACTCCAGCAGCGGCAGCAACCAGACCGGCAGCAACACCACCAGCGGCACCTCCACATATTGCCAGGCCAGCATCTGGATGAAGGCGAGGGCCAGCGCCAGACCGGCGGGTGCTACCTTGATGCCAACAAAGGTGGCAAGCAGGGCGCGAAAACCGGCGAAAGCGGCCAGCGCACCGGCCAGCTGGGCAATCAGCAGGCTGCCATCGATGCCGATCACCAGCGCCAGCCAGATAAAGCCGAGGGCAAACCCGAGCCCTTCGCGGCTGTCACCGCGCAAGGTGCTCCAGCCAAACCAGAGGATGGCGGGCAGCAGCGCCAGCCAGATCCCGGGTTCGCTCGCCAGTACCGATGCCAATCCCTGCCACCACACCAGCGCACTGAACACCGCAAAGAGCAGCAGCGAACCGCGCTGATCGTTCACCTGAGCCGCAATGGCGGGGACCAGCAGGGTCAGCGGCAGCCACTGCCACGCCTTGGCCGGAATACCATAGAGACCGCCGAGCAATGAGCCCACCAGCCAGAGCGCCAGCGCCCCCCACAGATACCCCAGTCGCGGCCAGCGCCACGATAGCAAAGCGGCTCCCAGAGGAGCCGCCAGGGTTTGCAGCAGAAGTTCCGCGCCCATTACTTGCGCACGCCTTCGACAAACAGGTTGATGTTCATCTCGTCCGGAATGCCGGGCAGCATGTAGCTCACGCCAAAGTCACTGCGCTTGATGGTGGTGGAGGCGTTGAAACCGCTGCGGTAGCCGCCCCAGGGATCCTTGCCTTCGCCAATTTTGACCAGATCGAAGGCCACTTCCTTGGAGACGCCGTGCAGGGTCAGGGTCCCTTTCAGCACGCCTTTATCCTTGGTGCCCTCGTAAGCGGAGCTGACGAAGGTCATCTTGGGATATTGTTTCACGTCGAGGAAGTCAGGGCTGCGCAGGTGTTTGTCGCGGGCCTCGTGGTTGGAATCGACGCTGGCGGCATCCACTTCAAAGCTTGCCTTGGCGGCCGCCGGGTTGGCGTCATCCATGCTGAAGGTGCCGCTGAAGGTGTTGAAGCGACCCACCAACTCGGAGAAGCCCAGGTGACCCACCTTGAACTGCACCGTGGTGTGCGCCGCATCCACGTCGTAATCCGCCGCCATCAGAGGGGTAGCCATAAACAGGCAGGAGGCCAGCAGAGCCTTGGTCATTTTCATCCGTTCGTTCCTTCATCTTGGGGTTCACATCAGTGGTTAAAATGCTAACCTCGTTCTGAAGATGAATAATCAGTGATTTATTAAATTCATTATTTACTGAGGATGGAAAATGGACCAGATCGCCGCCATACGTACCTTTATCAAGGTGGTGGAGTGCCAGAGCTTTACCAAAGCCGCCAACCAGCTCGGCATCTCGGTCGCCATGGCCTCCAAACTGATGCAGCAGCTGGAGGAGTCCCTCGCCACCCGGCTGCTGTCGCGCACCACCCGTCAGGTCAATCCCACCGAGGCGGGGCAGTTCTACTACCAGCGCTCCCTCGCCCTGCTGGCGGAGCTGGAAGAGACCCACAGCCAGCTGACCCACCACAACCAGCAGCCGAACGGCACCCTCAAGCTCTCGGTGCCGATGGATTTTGGCTATCTGCACCTCTCCCCCGCCCTGCCGCTGTTTCGCCAGCGCTTTCCCGATCTCAAGCTCGATATCGAGTACAGCGACCGGCGGGTAGCGCTGGTGGAAGAGGGGTTCGATCTGGCGCTGCGGATCGGCCACCTCAGCGACTCCTCGCTGGTGGCGCGCCAGCTTGCCACCATTCGGGTCGAGCTTTGCGCCAGCCCCGCCTATCTGGCACGCAAGGGCAGACCGGAAAACCCCGAGGATCTCAAACAGCACGACTGTCTGATCTACACCCTGACCCAGCCGGAGTGGCACTTCAAACGGGGAAACGAGCAGCAGAGCATCCGGCCACAGGGGCCACTGCGGGCCAACAACGGGGTGGCGCTGACCCGCGCCGCTTGTGATGATCAGGGCATCATATTGCAGCCCACCTTTATCGTGGGGGAGGCGCTGCGGTCAGGACAGCTGGTCAGCCTGCTGCCGGAGTGGGACAAGGGAGATGTGGGACTTTATGCGGTCTATCCGCACCGCCGCTTCGTCTCGGCCAAGGTGCGCTGCTTTATCGAGTTCGTGCAGGAGCGCTATCTCGCCCCGCAACAGTGGGATAAGCCGTGATGATTGCCAGAGCAGAGGATACGGCCTGACTGTCCGGCCTGCTGGTCTGGCTTGAAGCCTAACGCTGGTCGGGTGCGGTGGTGGATGCAGCAACAGGGGTGAGCTTGGCTAGCAGACGCTCCTGCTCGGGGTGCAACTGCCAGCGTGGCAGTCGGGTGCGGACAACCGACAACTGCTGCTCACTGAGGGCATAGGGGAGCGCCACTTCAATCTCGGGGCAGTCAAACATGGCGGCCAGCTGCAGGATCAGAATGAGGTTTGCCTCGTCGGTCTTGTGCTTGTTGACCCGTTTGCGGATCTCGTGGCGCAGCTGGGTTTCGGGGTCCTGGGTCATCGCCTGCCAGCCGAAACCGAATAACGGCACCAGCGCGCTGACAATCCCCAGCGCCGTCATCGGCTGCTTGGGAGGATGATAGAGTGCATTGAGATCCAGCCGAACAGGATTCTGACGAACCTCACCCTCACCAAATAAAATCGTTTTCGTCATTGGATTACCCGTTATATTCCACTAGACTGCGCCGCATATTGTCCCCCGATATGCCAACGAGGTGCTGATGCTAAGCGATATCGAGATCTCCCGCCAGTCCCCCCGTCTCTCAATCCACGCGCTGGCAGAACGCCTCGCCATCCCCCAGCACCTGCTCAGCCCTCATGGCCACTACAAAGGCAAACTCAGCCTCGACCTGCTCACGTCTCAGCCCAAGCAGAGCGGCAAGCTGGTACTGGTGAGCGCCATCACCCCGACCCCGCTCGGTGAAGGGAAGACGGTGACTACCCTTGGCCTCTCCATGGGGCTCAACCATATCGGCCAGCCCAGCATCGCCACTATCCGCCAGCCGAGCCTCGGCCCGGTATTCGGGGTCAAGGGGGGCGCTGCCGGTGGCGGCCACGCTCAGGTGGTGCCGATGGAGGAGATGAACCTCCACCTCACCGGCGATTTTCACGCCCTAACGGCAGCCCACAATCTGGCGGCTGCAGCCCTCGATGCCCGCCTGTTCCATGAGCGCAAACTCGGCGACCAGTTCAGCGCCAAAACCGGCCTGCCGCGGCTCAATATCGATGCCGATAACATCCTCTGGCCGCGCACCCTCGACATGAATGACCGCGCCCTGCGCCACCTCACGATTGGACAGGGGGGCGCTGCCGATGGTGTGGAGCGCAGCGATCGCTTCGTCATCACCGCCGCCTCCGAACTGATGGCCATTCTGGCGCTGGCAAGCGATCTCAAGGATCTGCGCGATCGCATCGGCCGCATCCAGCTGGCCCGCGACATTCACGGCGAGCCCATTACCGCCGAACAGTTGGAAGTAGCGGGCGCCATGACGGTACTGCTCAAAGATGCGATGCAACCAACCCTGATGCAGACCACCGAGCAGACGCCGGTGCTGGTACACGCCGGCCCCTTTGCCAACATCGCCCACGGCAACTCCTCGGTGATCGCCGATCGCATCGCCCTTGGCCTGACCGACTATGTGGTAACCGAGGCAGGTTTTGGCTCCGACATGGGGCTGGAGAAATTCTTCAACATCAAGAGCCGCCAATCCGGTATTACCCCCGCCTGCGTGGTGCTGGTGGCCACGGTACGCGGTCTCAAGGCCAACAGCGGCCTGCTCGATATCCGCCCGGGCCAGCCGCTGCCAGCCAGCCTGCAGGGGGAAGATCTGCCGACCCTCAAGCAGGGCTGCGCCAACCTCGCCTGGCATATCCGGAACGCCCGTCGCTACGGGGTGCCGGTGGTGGCCGCCATCAACCGCTTCCCCACCGACAGCGAGGCCGAGCTGGCGCTGTTGGCCCATGAAGCGCAGCAAGCCGGTGCCTGTGGCGCAGCCATCTCCAACGCCTTCACCCAGGGTGGTGCCGGTGCCAGCGAGCTGGCCCGCGCCGTGGTCGCCGCCTGCGAGCAACCCGGCAAGGTGAAACTGCTCTACCCCGACGAGGCGAGCCTCGACGCCAAACTGGCGACCCTGGTGGAGTGCGGCTACGGCGGCCGCGGAGTGCAGCTCTCCGACAGAGCGCGCCAGCAGCTGGCCCAGCTCTCCGCCGAAGGGTGGGATCACTTGCCCATCTGCGTGGCCAAGACGCCGCTCTCCATCAGCCATGACCCTGCTCTCAAGGGCGTGCCGACCGATTTCGAGGTGCCCATCGACGAGGTGAAGCTCTGCGCCGGTGCAGGCTTCGTCTATGCGCTGGCGGGCCCCATCATGACCATGCCGGGGCTGGGCAGTTTGCCTGCCTATCGCCATATCGATATCGATGAGAACGGCGAGATAGTCGGCCTGAGCTGAGCCCTTCCACAACGCCAGAAACAACAAGGCCCCGCCAATTGCGGGGCCTTCTGTTATCCATGCATCAACCCTTAGAGGGTGAAGCGCTGGGTCATATGATGCAGGGTGTTGGCCAGCTTGCTCAGCTCGACGCAAGCCTGGGCGATCTGATGAGCGCCCTGGGCATTCTCGTCAGCGGCATTGTGAATGTTGACGATGCTGCGGTTGAGCTCTTCGGTCACCGCGTTCTGCTCTTCGGTGGCGGTGGCGATCAGGGTGTTCATGTCGGTGATGCGCACCACGGCACCGTTGATGGTCTCGATACTGGTACCAGCATCCCGTGCCAGACCGACACTCTCCTGCATCTGGTGACGGCTCAGCTGCATGGCGTTGCCCGCCTCGGCGGCGCGGCTCTGCAAGAGCTCGATCATCTTGCTGATCTCGGCGGTGGAGTCCTGGGTACGCTGGGCCAATGAACGCACTTCATCCGCAACGACCGCAAAACCACGACCCTGCTCACCGGCACGGGCCGCTTCGATGGCTGCGTTAAGGGCCAGCAGGTTGGTCTGACCGGCGATATCGCGGATCACATCCAGCACCACGCTGATGTTGGCGCTGTCGGCCTCCAGCTGCTGTACCACTGTGCCCGCCTGTTCAATCTTGACCGACACCTCTTCGATGCTGGCAATGGAGCTGCGTACCACTTCGCTGCCGGCAGCGGAGGTGCGGGAGGCATCCTTGGCGGCGCTCATGGCATCCGTGGTGTTGCGGGCCACTTCGTTGACGGTGGACTGCATCTCGTTCATGGCGGTCGCCACCTGGGAGACTTCGTTCTGCTGGATGGCCATGCCGCTGGCAGACTGGCTGGAGATGGCGCTCACCTCCTCCACTGCGCTGCTGAGTTGGCTCACGGAGCCGGCGATCTCGCTCACCAGATCGGAGAGGGAGCCCTGCATCCGGTTGATGGCGGAGCCCAGCTGACCCAGTTCATCACGGTTGAAGCGGCTGTCACGGATCCACTGCTGCAGTTCGCCCTGACCCAGATCGCCATTGGCAATACGCTGGGCCTGACGGGCCAGCATGATCAGCGGGTCGCGGATCTGGCGAGTCAGTACCACTGAGAGCACCACCACCAGGATCAGACCGATCACCAGCGCGATGGTGACACTCAGATTGGCGGATTGATAAGAGTCGACAATGTCGCTGCGGGATTCAGACGCATAACCATGGTTAATCTGGATAAGGGAGGCCACTGACTTGCTCAGCGCGGTATAAAGGGGAACCCCCTCCTCAAGGAAGATGCGTTGGGCTTCGGCAAGCTGATCGCTGTCTTGCAGCTGTTTGACTCGCTGGTGCAGGGCGACGTAACGATCCCAGTCAGATTTCACCGTATCGAAGGTACGGCGCTCCGCCACATCCTCAGGCCAGATCGTCTTGTCATGGGCAATCAGCTGCTGCGCGATCGAGTTAAGCTGTTGACTGGCAATATTCCGATATTCAGCCCTTTTCAGCGGCTCGGCGGCCACCACAAAATAACCCAGCTCATAACGACGCAGCTCACCGAGAGAATCCCCGATCGCGCTGGTGCGATTGACCGCTGGCAAGATGCTGTCGGTAAACCGGATGGCAACATCATTCATGTTGCCAAACTGGACAAGGGCAAAACCGCCGATAAAGGCGACCATCAAACCGAGCACGGCAAAGCCGGCGGTGAGTTTTTTACCTATGGTCATGGTACTGGTATTCATGGGATATCCTGGTGGTCGTTAAATTCGTAGCACTCGTCCGGTTCACGCCCTCCTGACATGAACTATCTGGCCACCTGTTCAGTGGCGCACCATCCAACCTTGATGAATATCTCTGAATTCCATGAGCGGCAGCGAGAGCCGTGAGGGGGCGCTAGAGTAACCGGATTGTGATGGTTCGGAAAGAGTCTGCCCGGTTACTTTTTGTAAGGTGAAAACGAGGTTTTTTTCGTGTTCGATTAAATATACCGCTCAGATGAATAAATCGGAAAAATGCATAACGTTTGCATAAGGCAAGCCGCGCGAGTCAAGCCGTTGCAGGCCGCCACTCTCATTCGGGACCAATGAAAAACGCCAGCAATGGCTGCTGGCGTCTCGTTTATTCAGCGTGGCGGTTACAAAACAACCGCCATCTTATCCGCGCAGGCCGCCCAGAAATTCGGCCCGGGTATCGGGCTGGGTCTTGAACACCCCGCCGAGGGAGGTGGTGGTGGTATAGGAAGTCGAATCCATCACCCCGCGCGCCTTGACGCAGTAGTGGGTCGCCCTGATGCTCAGCGCCACATCCTGGGTGCCGAGCAGGGTCTGCAGCGCCAGCAGGATCTGCTGGGTCAGCCGCTCCTGCACCTGGGGACGGCGAGCGAAAAACTGCACGATGCGGTTGATCTTCGACAGGCCAATCACCTTGCCACGAGGGATATAGGCCACATGGGCCATGCCGTCGATGGTGACGAAGTGGTGTTCGCAGGTGCTGGTGAGGCTGATGTCCCGCACCATGATCATCTCGTCCACCTGCATCTTGTTCTCGATCACCGTCACCTTGGGGAAGGTGGAATAGTCGAGGCCTGAGAAGATCTCGTTGACGTACATCTTGGCGATGCGATGCGGCGTCTCGGCCAGACTGTCATCGGTCAGATCCAGCCCCAGCGTCTCCATGATGGAGCGCATATGGCCTTCGATCTTCTCCCGCTTCTGCTGGCTGTTCAGCTCGTTGGTGACCAGGGGGGTTTCCAGTCCCTGGGCTTCGAGGGCAGCCCTGACCAGCAAGGCTTCCGGACTTAAGGTTGTCATTATCTTCTCTCCCACGCTCAGGAACTGTGAGGGCAGCTCAAGGAGCAACCCCTTATGTTATGGCTGCGTACAGGGCCGACGGTATCGCTGTAATGGTCGCCACACAGGATGTGACAGCCATCTGTTATGGCGGCATAGTAAACGGCCATTGCCGCCAAGATTCAAGTCAACTTGTGCGTCACCTCATACTTTATGGCCATCAACCCCCGTTTCAGCGCCGATTACCCCGAGATTCCCTTGAGATAACCTGCCCATCCCCGGGGATTTTTGTGATAATCCCGCCTTCAATCATAGAAAGAGGTCATGACGATGGGATTTGATACCAGCGGACTACTCCCCTTAAGCGATGCCCTGCAAGGGATGCTGGAACAACTCGCCTGCTGCTGCGACAGCGAGCAGCAGCCCCTGCCAGAGGCCCTTGGCCGGGTTCTTGCCAGCGACATAGCCTCTCCCCTCGCCGTGCCCCCCTTCGACAACTCCGCTATGGACGGTTACGCCGTGCGCCTTTCGGATCTCGCCAGCGGCACCCCGCTCATCATGGCGGGCAAGGCGTTTGCCGGTCAGCCCTATCAGGGCGAGTGGCCCGCCGGCCACTGCGTGCGGATCATGACCGGCGCCCCGGTTCCCGCAGGCACAGATGCGGTGGTGATGCAGGAAGAAACGCAGGCCGACGGCGATCGGATCACTTTTCTGGCACAACCCGAACCGGGCCAGAATATCCGCCGCGCCGGCAGCGATATCGGCAAGGGCGCCTGCGTGCTGCCAGCCGGTACTCGCCTCACCCCGCGCGAAATGCCACTGCTGGCCTCCCTCGGCGTGGCTACCGTCACGGTGCGTCGCCCGCTGAAAGTGGCCATCTTCAGCACCGGCGACGAGCTCAAACCGGTTGGTACCCCGCTCGCCCACGGCGATATCTATGACTCCAACCGCTATGGCGTACGGGCCATGCTGGCGCGCATGGGCTGCGACTGCCTCGACCTTGGCATCATCCCCGACGATCCCGCCCAGCTACGCGCCGCCTTTATCCGCGCCGACGAAGAGGCCGATGTACTCATCACCACCGGCGGCGTCTCGGTGGGGGAAGCGGACTTCACCAAACAACTGCTGGACGAGCTCGGCGAGATTGGCTTCTGGAAGCTGGCCATCAAGCCGGGCAAGCCGTTTGCTTTTGGCCGTCTGCCCCGCGCCTGGTTCTTCGGCCTGCCGGGCAACCCCGTCTCCGCCATGGTCACCTTCGATCAGCTGGTGCAACCGGCGCTGGCCAAGCTGGCGGGCCAGCACTTCGAGCGCCCGATCCAGCTGCAAGCCATTGCGGCCGAGCCACTCAAAAAGAGCCCGGGCCGACTCGACTTCCAGCGCGGCATCCTGAGTCAGGGACCGAACGGCCTCGAGGTGCGCAGCACCGGCTCGCAGGACTCCGCCGTGTTCAGCTCCCTGTCGCGAGCCAACTGCTACATCGTTCTTGAACGGGAACGGGGCCGCGTCGCCGCGGGCGAGACGGTGACCGTGGAGCCATTCGGGGGATTGCTGCTGTGAGCGAGATCCTGAGCGACGCCGAACTGCTGCGCTACAACCGCCAGATCATCCTCAAATCCTTCGACTTCGAGGGACAGGAGGCGCTCAAGCAGGCCCGTGTGCTGGTGATCGGCGCCGGTGGCCTTGGTTGCGCCGCCAGCCAGTATCTGGCGGTGGCCGGGGTTGGCCAGCTCACCCTGGTCGATTTCGACAAGGTGGAGCTCTCCAACCTGCAGCGTCAGGTGCTACACAACGATGAGCGAATTGGCCACTACAAAGTAGACTCAGCAGCGCAGTCGCTTCGTGCCCTCAATCCCTGGCTCAACGTGGAGACCCACGCGGCCGTGGCCGATGAGGCGCTGCTCGATACCCTGTTGCCCCAACACCAGCTGGTATTGGATTGCACTGACAACCTGGCCATTCGCAACCTGCTGAATCAAAAGGCACGCCAGCACAAAATACCGCTGGTCAGTGGCGCCGCCATCCGGCTGGAGGGTCAGCTCTGCAGCTTCACCTGGCAGGAAGATGAGCCCTGCTACGCCTGCCTCAGCGCCCTGTTTGGCGAGCAGGCCCTCACCTGCGTCGAGGCGGGCGTGCTCGCCCCCGTGGTGGGGCTGGTGGGCAGCCTGCAAGCACTGGAAGCTATCAAACTCTTGGCAGGCATGGGCAAAAGCTACAGCGGCCGCCTGCTGATGATCGATGGCCTGAGCGGCACCTTCCGCGAGATGAAGCTGCCCAAACGCCCCGACTGCCCGGTCTGCTCCCATCATTGACGCAAACGGGATCAAAAAAGCCGAACCCTGTGGTTCGGCTTTTTGGTACCTGCACCTAACAACCCCTTCCTCAATGGGTCGTGAGGATCCGTTGCAACAGGTGATTAAAGCCCGAGGGATCTTCCGCGGGCCAGGCGTGGTGGCCGTTGGGGGTGTGGATGGTGGCGTTGGGCAGGGCGGCAAACTGCTCTACCCGTTTGGCCAGCGGCAGGTAGTCATGACTGGTGGAGATGATGGCCACCGGCTGCCAGATGGAGCCAAGCCGGGCGCGTACCGACCAGCCGGGTAGCGCCTCCAGCAGCGCCTTGTAGGTTTTCTTTTTATTGCGCACGAAACGCAGTCGGAAGGTGTGGCGCACCTGCGCCAGATCCGGGCCCGGGAAGAGCTCGCGCCCCAGCCACCAGGCGAGGGGGCGCATGCCAAACCAGCGCAGCCACTTGAGGCGCTGGGCGTAACGCTCCTGCTCTTTGGGTGTTTCCAGTAGAAACTCGCTAAAACCGTTGACCAGCACCAGCCCCTGCACCTTGTGGGGCAGTTGCAGCGCCAGCTCCAGCGCTACCATGGCCCCCAGCGACAATCCCACGACCCAAGCGGGTTCTGGCTGTGCATCGAGCCAGTTCACCACATCGGCTGCCAGGGTCGCCACATCGAACGGCCCCTCCTGCATGCTCTGACCGTGGCCGCGCAAGTCCAGCGCCACCACCCGGTACTGTTCGGAAAACCGTTCGATCTGCGCCTGCCAGTCGAGGCTCGAGGAGCCCAGCCCATGCAGCAGCAACAGCAAGGGGCCCTCTCCTGCGCTGCGCAGGGCAAGACCGTTGAATTTCATCACCTGATTGCGGCGCATCAGTGTATTGCCTCTCGACTCATCACCTGAACCATCTCTCGTTGTTATGTTGCCCGTGGCCATCCTGCCACGGCACGGCGCCCAATCAGCCTTCGCTGACCAGACTCACCGCCTTGATATAAGCGTAGATCTGCTGCTTAGGCGCCAGCGCCAGCCGCCTGGCGGAGCGGCTGGTGATCCGGGCCAGCAGTATCTGCTCACCCAGCGCCAACTGCAACAGGGTCTGGCCGGGGCGCACCTCGCGCACCGCCAGCAGACGGGTGACGAGACAGTTGGATAGACTGGAGTGCTCGATGGGGGCTGTGGCGATCACCACATCCCGCCCCGCCACCTTGATCTGCAAGGGGCCGCTCTCATCCGGCACATGGGTCATGGTAACCCGCAGCTGCTGCTCGCCAAGTTGCAGGGTCGCCATCTGCTCGTCATCATCATAGTGAGAGAGGGTCGCCGCCAGCATCACCCCAGCATCGTCACGGCTGGCGAGTGACAGGTCGGTTCGGGCGAAGATTTCGCTCGGCCTGCCTTGCGCCTCCACCCTGCCACCTTCCAGCAGCACCAGCTGATCGCAGAGCAGGCTCACCTCCTCCATGGCGTGGCTGACGAAGATCATCGGGATACCGCTCTCCTGCTGCAAGCCCTTGAGCACATAAGCCTGATGGATGCGGCTGCGCCGATCAAGTGCCGAAAAAGGCTCATCGAGCAGCAGCAGATCAGGCTCAGCCAGCAGCGCCCGGGCCAGCGCCACCCGCTGGCGCTGGCCGCCAGAGAGGGCATGGGCAGGCTGCCCCAGCAGATCGACAAAACCGAGCCGAGCCGCCAGCGCTTCGGGCTGCCAGCGCCCTCGCCCCTTGCGGGCCGCCAGTTGCAGATTGCCGAACACCGTCAGATGGGGGAAGAGGCGCGAGTCCTGAAACACCAGCCCGATCCGGCGCGCTTCGGGCAGAAGTTGAGCATACTCCCGATCGCGCCACCGCAAGCGATCCCCGCTTCGGCGATCGAGTCCGGCGATGATGCGCAGCAGTGTGCTCTTGCCGCAGCCGGAGGGGCCAAACAGGCCGAGGATCCCACCCAGTTCGAGGGTCAGTGCGCAATCGAGAGTAAAGGGGCCAAACTCACGCCGAGCATTGAGGCTCAGGGCATGGCGGTGCAGGGCGTTGTCTTGCGGAATAGTGGCTGGCTGGTTCATCCGAACACTCTCCGCTGTCTGCGCTGCAACACACCATAGACCAGCACCAGCATCACCAGCGAGAAGGCCATCAGGCCGCCAGCCAAAATATGGGCGTTCTGGTAATCCATCGCCTCCACATGATCAAACAGGGCGATGGAGAGCACTTGGGTCTCGCCGGGGATATTGCCGCCAATCATCAGCACCACGCCAAACTCCCCCAATGTATGGGCAAAGCCGAGGGCTGCCGCCATTACGAAGCTGGGCAGGGTCATCGGCAAGATGATGTGGAAGAAGCGCTCCAGCGGGCCAAGCCCCAGGGTCGCAGCAGCTTCCAGCTCCTTGTTGCCCATGTTGACGAAAGCGGAGGTGAGCGGCTGCACCACGAACGGCAGCGAATAGAGGATGGAGGCAAACAGCAGGCCAAGAAAGCTGAAGGCGAGCGGGGCGCCAAAGGTGTCGCGCCACCAGGCGCCGAAGCCATATTCGGGGGAAAAGGCGAGTAGCAGATAAAAACCCAGTACCGTGGGAGGCAGCACCAACGGCAGTGCCACCAAGGCCTCAACCAGCGGCCGCAGCCGGTTCTGACTGCGCGACAGCCACCATGCCAGCGGCGGCGCCAGCAACAGCAAAATCGCGGTGGTACAGGCCGCGAGCTTCAGGGTAAGGCAGACCGCCAGCAGATCCCCTTCACTCATTGCCGACCTCCCGGTTGATCAATGCCCCCAACGGCATGGTATCCATCCTCATTGCAAAGAGTGGCCGACCCGAAGGCCGACCACTCAGGGTATCGCATCTGGCCCATCCCCTTATCGGGGCAAGGCATAACCAGCTGCCTTGATCTGCGCCTGACCCGGCCCCTTGAGCCAGGCCACCAGCGCCTCGACCGCGGCGCCTTTTTTCAATACCAGCCCCTGCTGCTCGATGGGGGGATAGAAGCTCGCAGGCACTGCCCAGGCTTCACCAGTCTTGCCCGATTCCACCAGATTGGCCCAAGCGACAAAGCCCAGCTCGGCATTGCCGGTGTCGACAAATTGCCAGGTCTGGCCGATGTTAGCGCCGGTCAGCAACCGGTACTGCTTGGGATCGATCTTGAGATGGGTGAGGGTCGCCATGGCGGCAGCACCATAGGGAGCTGTGCGGGCATTGGCGATGGCGAGGTTGCCTTTCCAGCTGCGCAGGGTCGCCTCGTCAGGGGCCGGCCCCCCCTTCTTCCACAGCCCCAGCTGGCCGATGGCGTAGGTGAAGCGATCGCTCCCCTTGCCCTCTTTTTCCAGCTTCTCGGGGGTCGCCGCATCGGCGGAGAGGAAGAGATCGAACGGTGCGCCGTGACTGATCTGGGTGTAGAGCACTCCGGTGGCGGCAGACGAGATGGCCAGGGTGTGGCCGGTCTTGGCGGTGAACTCCTTGCCGATACGATCTATGGTGCCCTTGAAGTTGGCAGCCACAGCCACTTTCACTTCATCGGCCTGCACGACACCGGTATGCAAGGTGGCGGCGCAGACGCCTACGATGACAACAGATAACAGCGGTTTCATTCCCTTTCTCCTGATGGGGCCCGCACATCCGCGCCCCTTGGCGGGGCCGTGGTTCCCTTTGAACCTGCGCCCCTCGTGATGAACAGGTCAGGCTTGCCAGCGGGCAGCGGCGGCGTTGTCGCTCTCCTTGGCCTCGACCCAGCGTTGCACACCCTCGGCGGTCAGCTCTTTTTTCCAGAACGGCGCCCTGGTTTTCAAGAAATCCATGATGAAGTGACAGGCGTCAAAGGCGGCGTCGCGGTGGGCACTGCTCACCGCCACCAGCACGATCTGATCGCCAAGCCACAGCTCGCCGATACGATGAATGAGGGTACACTCCTGCAGCGGCCAGCGGCGGCGGGCCTCCTGCACGATATCGGCCAGCGCCTTCTCGGTCATACCGGGGTAATGCTCGAGGGCCAGCCCCTTCACCTCCTCCCCCTGATTGAAGTCGCGCACCTTGCCAACGAAAGTGACAATGGCGCCACTGTCTGGGCGGGTGGCTAGGCGGGCATATTCGTCCGCCAGCGAGAAATCCTCCCGCTGGACCAGAATGCGATCGGTCATGGTTGCCTCGCTCATCCTTAGCCTCCGGTCACCGGAGGGAAAAAGGCCACCTCATCGCCATCGTTGATGGGGGTATCGAGGGGCACCAGGGTCTGATTGACCGCGACCAAGAGCTTGCCTGCTTCCAGCGCCAACGCCCACTTGTCGCCGCGTTCACAGAGCGCCGCACGCAGTTGTTCGGCGGTGGCATAGTCGCAGGGCAGGCTCAGCTCATCGCAGGCCACCAGCTCTCTTACTTGCGCAAAAAACAGTACCTTGATCATGCTTGCTCCCCGCTATTTGACCCCAGCTGAAAATGGCCGGACTTGCCGCCCTTTTTCTCTACCAGCCGCACCTGTTCGATCACCATGTCCTTTTGCACCGCCTTGCACATGTCGTAGATGGTCAGCGCCGCTACCGACGCGGCGGTCAGCGCTTCCATCTCGACACCAGTCTTGCCGGAGAGCTTGCAGAGGGTGCGGATATGCACCTTTTGCTGCTCGGGCAGCGGCACTATCTCCACCTCGACTTTGGTCAAGGCCAGCGGATGGCAGAGTGGGATAAGATCGGAGGTCTTCTTGGCGGCCATGATGCCAGCGATGCGGGCGGTGGCGAACACGTCACCCTTGTGGTGCTGGCCGCTCAGGATCAGCGCCAGCGTCTCGGGGGCCATGGCAACAAACGCCTCGGCACGGGCTTCGCGCTCGGTCACCTGCTTGTCGGTCACATCCACCATATGGGCTTCGCCGCTCTGGTTCAGATGCGTCAGGTTGGGCTGGGTCTGCTTGGGATCGATCTGGTTCATCGCTTGCTCTCAGAGGTGGGAGACAAAGTTGCACGGCTTGGTGCGGGCATCGAGCTGATCGCGGATCAGTTGCTCCCAGCCCAGCTGGCAGGCGCCGGTGGAGCCCGGCAGACAGCAGATCAGGGTGCGATTGGCGAGTCCCGCCAGCGCACGGCTCTGCATGGCGGAGCCTTTAATCTCGGCAAAAGAGAGTTGACGGAACATCTCACCAAAACCCTGTACGGTGCGCTCGAACAGCACACCGACCGCTTCCGGCACCCGGTTCTGTTCGTTGAAGCCGGTACCGCCGTTAATCAGTACCACCTGCACCCCCTCATCGGCAATCCACTCGCTCACCCGCGCCCGGATGCGAAACAGGTTGTCCGGGCAGAGCGCCCGATCGGCCAGCTGATGGCCCGCGTCGGTAAGGGCCGAGACCAGATAGTCACCCGAGCTGTCATCGGCGGCGGTGCGGCTGTCGGAGACCGTCAGCACGGCGATCTTGAGGGGAATAAATGCGTTGTGTTTCTGTCCCATCGGGCAGCTCCTTGTGGCTATGGGCCGTCAACGAGGCAGGAAGAGAAGGGGTATGAGAGGCCAGCTGTCAGGGCGCAAAAACGGACGCAGACAGGGGTGACCAACTTGCTCAAGCGTGTGACGGCGGGCTGATTCTATCAAAGGTTTCACGAGATATGGGATTTAAAAGACACACAAATCTGATGCTTGTCCCATATATGAACAAAACGCAGGCCGGGCAAACCCGGCCTGTCGTCGCAGGATCAGAACCCTTTCACCCCGGTCATGTCGGGCAGCTGGTGAGCGATCCCCTTGTGACAGTCGATACAGGTACTTTCACCACTGGCCAGATTGGTAGAGTGCATCTTGGCGGCACGCTGCCCCTGCAGGGAGAAGTCCATGTACTCGAAGTTGTGGCAGTTGCGGCACTCGCGCGAATCGGTCTCTTTCATTCGTTGCCACTCCCGCTCCGCCATCTCGCGCCGGTGCGACTCGAACTTCTCACGGGTATCCACCTTGCCGGTGATCATGCCCCACAGCTCCTTGGAAGCCTGCACCTTGCGGATGATCTTGTAGGTCCACTCATGCGGTACATGGCAATCCGGGCAGCTGGCCCGCACGCCGGAGCGGTTGGCGTAGTGGATGGTGTCGCGGTACTCCTCGAACACGTTGTCCTTCATCTCGTGACAGCTGGTGCAGAAGGCCTCGGTGTTGGATGCTTCCATGGCGGTGTTGAAGCCACCCCAGAAAATCACGCCACCGAAGAAGCCCATCAGCAGGATGACCCAGAGAGCCGCCTTCGATGGTGACTTGAAGGTGGTCCACAGACGCTGGATAAAGCCGGGTAATTTCATCTATGGATTCCTCAGTTCAGCGCTTCAACCGGTTTAAAGGTATTTTCCACCAGCGGCTTGGCATCCGCTTGCGGCACATGGCACTGCAGGCAGAAGTAGCGACGCGGCGACACTTCACCCAGGGTCAGGCCGTCGCGGGTCTCGAAGTGAGTCGGACTGATCTTGGGGGCCTTCATGGCACTGGCATTCTTGAAGCTGTGGCAAGCCAGGCACTTGTTGACCTTGGTGTCCACCTCATAGTTGCGAATGTCGTGGGGGATCAGCGGCGGCTGATGCATGTACTGGCGATCGTAGGGCGCGCCATCCTTGCGGAAGTTTTTCAGGGGCGCGGCGGTGGCATCGGTCACCAGATCGGTGGCGCCCCGCTCGGACTTGAGGCCACCGGTACTGTTGGTGATCTCGGGGGCCGCTGCCATCAAGGATCCCGCCATCAGGCAGGCCAGCATTGCTCCAATCAGCTTTTTCATTATTTGTTCTCCGACGTTTTTTCTGCCTTGACGGCAAAACCTACAGTGATTTCAAAAACTTGTTCCGCGCAGACATCGATGCAGCGGCCACAGTTGGTACACTCCTGAGCCGCAATCAAGGGCCCGTGACCGCGCTTGGCACCGTGAACAGGCCCGCGCAGGATGGGACGCTCCGGGCAGACCGCATAACAATCCATGCAGTTGTTGCACCGCTCTCGCCCCTTGGCAGAAATCTTGATAAATCCGACCCGGTTGACCAGGGCATAGAAGGCCCCTACCGGACAGAGATGACCGCACCAGCCTCGCTCAACCACGAAGAGATCGAACAGGAACAGCACCGCCAGCAGGGCCCAGCCCGTCCCCATGCCAAACAGCAGACCGCGCATGGCGAGCGACACCGGGTTGACCAGTTCCCACACCAGCACGCCTGTCGCCGCCGGTGCCACCAGCGCCATGGCCAGCAGCCAGTAACGGGTAGCACGGCTGAACTGACCGTTGCCCTTGAGGCCAAGCCGCCCCCTGAGCCAGGCCGCAGCATCCGTGATGAGGTTGACCGGGCAGACCCAGGAGCAGAAGACCCGCCCCCCGACCAGCCAGTAACCGACCAGTATAATGGCAGCACCCAGCCAGAGTGAGGTGATGGGCCAGTGGCCCGCCGCCAGCGACTGCAACAGCGTGAGGGGATCGGTCAGTGGCACCATCTCCAGCAACAGCGAGCTGGAGAGGTTGCCCTTGAGGATCCAGATACCCGCCAGCGGCCCCAGCAAAAACAGCCCGAGCACGCTGAACTGACTCAGCCGACGCAGCAGCAGGAAGCGGTGGGAACGCCACCAACCCAGCTTGATGCGAGCCTCTTCCCCCGGATAACGACTCATAACCCCTCCGGTTTGCGGGTGGGCAGGGTGAGCCTGTCGCCGATGAGCGACTTGTTCCCCGCCTTGGCCTTCTCTTCCCAGCCGAGCCGGTAATGATGACCCAGCTCACCTTTGGCGAGCTGGCGTGGCACCACCTTGATGGCGGCCTCCTCCAGCACGCAGGCATGCTCACACTTGCCACAGCCGGTACAGATATCGCTGTGTACCGTGGGCAGGAACATGGCGTGCTTGCCGGTACGCTGGTTATGCTGCAGCTCAAGAGTGATCGCCTTGTCAATCAGCGGGCAGACCCGATAACAGACATCGCAGCGCAGCCCCAGATAGTTGAGACAGGTCTCGTGATCGATGAGCACTGCCACCCCCATCCGGGCCTGATCGATGTCGGTCATCTGCTGATCCAGCGCCCCGCTCGGACAGGCCACCACGCAAGGGATGTCATCACACATCTCGCAGGGCACGGCACGCGCCTTGAAATAAGGGGTACCAGTGGTCACAGGGTCAAACAACCGGGCGAGCTTGAGGGTGTCGTAGGGGCAGGCCTCAACGCAGAGCCCGCAACGCACGCAGGCGCCGAGAAACTCTGTTTCATCGAGAGCGGCGGGCGGGCGCAGCGCCTGGGCAGGCACAGCTTGTGCCTGCTGGCGGGCCACGCCACCGAGCCCCACGCCAAGCAGGCCCACACCGCAGGCCCCCTTGGCCATGTCGGCCAGAAACTGGCGACGACTACGACTCATCTCGTACTCCCCCGCCTTAAGCCTTCATCACCTTGACGGCGCACTTCTTGTAATCGGTCTCTTTCGAGAGCGGATCGGTGGCGTCCAGGGTCAGCTTGTTGACCAGCTGGCTCGCATCAAAGAAGGGCATGAAGACCAGTCCTTTCGGCGGACGGTTGCGACCACGGGTCTCGACACGGGTCTTCACCTCGCCACGGCGGGAAGAGACGATCACCTCTTCACCACGACGCACGCCGCGAGCCTTGGCATCGTCCGGGTGCATGAAGAGCACCGCATCGGGGAAGGCGCGATAGAGCTCGGGTACCCGACGGGTCATGGTGCCGGTGTGCCAGTGTTCCAGCACGCGACCGGTAGAGAGCCACAGGTCGTACTCTTTATCGGGCGACTCGGCGGCGGGCTCAAACGGCAGGGCGAAGATGACCGCCTTGCCATCGGGTTTGCCATAAAAACGCACCCCCTCGCCCGCTTTAACATAGGGGTCAAACCCTTCACGGTAGCGCCACAGGGTCTCTTTGCCATCTACCACCGGCCAGCGCAGACCGCGCGCTTCGTGGTACTGATCGAACGGCGCCAGATCGTGGCCGTGACCGCGACCGAAGGTGGCGTACTCCTCGAACAAGCCCTTCTGGACGTAGAACCCGAAGTGCTCGGCTTCGTCGTTCAGCATCCCCTTGCTCTGCTCTTTCGGGAACTGGTTGACCTGACCGTTGGCATAGAGCACGTCGAACAGGGTTTTGCCCTTCACTTCCGGCATCTTGGCAATCAGCTCAGCTGGCCACACTTCCTCGACCTTGAAGCGCTTGGAGAACTCCATCAGCTGCCACAGGTCGGACTTGGCCCCTTCCGGCGCTTTCACCTGCTGGTGCCAGAACTGGGTACGGCGCTCGGCGTTGCCATAGGCCCCCTCTTTCTCCACCCACATGGCGGTCGGCAGGATGAGGTCAGCGGCCTGGGCGGTAACAGTCGGGTACGGGTCAGAGACCACGATGAAGTTGCGCGGGTCGCGATAGCCAGGCAGACGATCGGTATTCATGTTGGGACCGGCCTGCATGTTGTTGTTGCACATCACCCAGTAGGCATTGAGCTTGCCATCTTTGAGCATGCGATCCTGCAGCACGGCGTGGTAACCCACCTTGTCGGGAATGGTGCCTTCCGGCAGCTTCCAGATCTTCTCGGCGATGGCGCGATGCTTGGGATCGGTCACCACCATGTCGGCTGGCAGACGGTGGGCAAAGGTGCCCACTTCCCGCGCGGTACCGCACGCAGAAGGCTGGCCAGTCAGGGAGAAGGGGCCAGAGCCCGGCTCGGAGATCTTGCCGGTGAGCAGGTGGATGTTGTAGCAGAGGTTGTTGGCCCAGACGCCACGGGTATGCTGGTTGAAACCCATGGTCCAGTAAGAGACCACCTTCTTGCCCGGATCGGCATAGAGCTTGGCCAGTTTTTCCAGCTTCTCTTTGGAGACGCCGGAGAGCTTGGAGACAGACTCCACATCGTAGTCGGCCACAAACTTGGCAAACTCTTCGAAGGTCATCGGAGTGGCATCGCCGCTGTCCGGGTTCTTCGCTTTCTGCTGCAGCGGATCGGTCGGGCGCAGGCCGTAACCGATATCGGTGGCCCCCTTCTTGAACACGGTGTGCTTGTTGACGAAGTCCCAGTTCACCTTGTCGTTCTGGATGATGTAGTTGGCAACATAGTTGAGGATCGCCAGGTCGGTCTGCGGAGTGAACACCATGCCGTTGTCCGCCAGCTCGAAGCTGCGGTGCTCGAAGGTCGAGAGCACGTGCACCTGCACATCCGGGTTGGAGAGACGGCGATCGGACATCCGCGACCAGAGGATGGGGTGCATCTCGGCCATGTTGGATCCCCACAGCACGAATGCATCGGCCTGTTCGATATCGTCGTAGCAGCCCATCGGTTCGTCCATGCCGAAGGTACGCATGAAGCCGACGACCGCAGAGGCCATGCAATGGCGGGCATTGGGGTCGATGTTGTTGGAGCGGAAACCGGCCTTCATCAGCTTGGCGGCGGCGTAACCTTCCCAGACGGTCCACTGGCCGGAGCCGAACATGCCGACAGCGGTCGGCCCCTTCTCTTTCAGAGTTGCCTTGAACTTCTCGGCCATGATGTCGAACGCCTGATCCCAGCTGATGGGGGCGAAGTCGCCATCCTTGTCAAACTGGCCGTTCTTCATCCGCAGCATCGGCTGGGTCAGGCGATCCTGGCCGTACATGATCTTGGAGAGGAAGTAGCCCTTGATGCAGTTGAGGCCACGGTTGACCGGCGCATCGGGGTCGCCCTGAGTCGCCACGACCCGACCATCCTGAGAGCCCACCAGCACGGAGCAGCCGGTACCGCAGAAGCGGCAGGGAGCCTTATCCCAATGGATGGCCGTCTTGTCGGTACTGGTGATGAGATTGGCTGCCAGCGTGGGGGCACTGACACCGGCCACGGCAGCGGCAGCTGCCACCGCGTTGGCCTTCATAAAGTCGCGTCGACTCAGCTTCATGGCATATCCTCACATTGCTTATCGCGTAATAGTTGTCGAATCTGTCGAACGGGAGCCAGCCATCAGCGGCAGAGGGCACACCCGGCATCCCATCACTCTTTTCAGTGACCGCCCAGTTCATCGAACTGGTGGTAAATCAGGGCGGCAGAGAGCACGCCCGGCATCGCCTGTATCGCATCAATGGCCGCCATGATCGGCCGCTGGCTCGGACCTTCCAGGGTCACGACCAGCTTGCCCTCGTCACTGACGGCGTGGATCTCGGCCCCTTCAAGGGCGCCAATCTGCTCAGCGAGCTGATGGCGCAAAGGGGGCTGGGTCAGCACCACCAGACTCGATACATGGAACTCCTGATCCATTGTGGCTTCTGTGTCACACGGCTTCTGACTCATTCTGACTCCTGCTTGAGGGTGGGCTGGCTCGCACCACCGGATGGGGCGGCTCGCCCGTCGACCTTGATGCTACCAACCGGACAATCCTGCACACAGGCGCCGCAGCCATTACAGCGATCCGGCTCGACCGTCGGGGTGGGCACACGCCCCAGCACCGGAATAAAACGAATGGCATTGGGCTCGCAGCTGTCCTGACAGCGCTGGCAGAACACCTGACCATTGGCCAGACAGTTGGCCTCGATATGGGCCTTGTAGTGCCAGGGGGACTCGCTGGTCGGGCGAAACACAGGCGCCTTGCAGACCGTGGCGCACTCGGTGCAGAAGGTGCATTCGCCACGCTGGAAATCGACCACCGGAAAACCACCCTCGCCATTCACCAGGATCTGCTCCGGACAGGCGGCCAGACACTCCCCGCAGCGGGTGCAGTCGGCGACAAATGCCGACCAGTTGACTGACCAGGGCAACTGCACCGGCGGTTCGGCGGTTCTCAGCCGCCCCCGGAACAGGCCGCGGCGGGCAAGATCGATCTCATCCGGCATCTTGACTCCTGTTCTGGTGAAAAAGGGGACAGTGCGAGTCCATGATTGGCATTCTTGATACCAATTATAAGAGTGGGTGTATATTGCGGCCCTGACAAGGTAAGGGATATACCACCAGGGAGATAAACAGGGGGGATTCTTGCGCCAGATCAAAGCCTTGCAGCGCAATAAAAATGGAGGTATCGGTTAAAATACCTCCATGTGAGGATTGCTATTTAATCGTTGGCGATTTTTTGCGGTTATCCGCCGATCGAGGCGAGATGAGGGGTGATACCGGTATTGCCCTCATGGAGACGATGGGTGGCACTCTTGCTCGCCAGTGCCGCGCGAATGCGCTGTTGCAGCTCATCAGATTGCCCATCTGCGCCGAGCAGATCCCGCAGGTCGATGCCGTTGTCGCCAAACAGGCACAGATGCAGCTTCCCCAGCGAGGAGACCCGCAGCCGGTTGCAACCGGCACAGAAATCCTTGCTGTAGGGCATGATGAGCCCCACCCCACCTTGCGAATCGGGGTGCATAAAGACCTGCGCCGGACCGTCATCCGTGCCCCGCAACTGCTGCACCCAGCCGCTCTCCAGCAAGCGCTGTTTGATCTGTTCGCCGCTGACATGGTGGTCACGAAACAGGGTATCCATCTCGCCGGTCTGCATCAGCTCGATAAAGCGCAGCTCGATGGGCTTGTGCCTGATCCAGCCCAGAAAGGCATCGAGCTGGTAGTCGTTGAGCCCCTTGAGCAGCACCGCATTGATCTTCACCGATTTGAAACCGGCGGCCAGTGCTGCTTCGATCCCCTCCATCACCTCGGCCAGCTTGTTCTCGCCGGTGATCTGGTGAAACTGGCGCGGGTCGAGACTGTCGACACTGACATTCAGCGCGTTGAGTCCGGCATCAAACCACTCCTGAGCCCGCTCCTTGAGGCGATAGCCGTTGGTGGTCATGGCAACTTTCTCGATGCCCGGGGTGGTGGCAATCACCTTGACGATCTCGGTGAAATCGCGGCGCAGGGAGGGCTCGCCCCCCGTGATGCGCACCTTACGGGTACCCATGGCGGCAAAACCGCTGACCACGCGGCGGATCTCGTCAATCGAGAGAAAGGGTTGACGCCCCGCTTTGTGACCTTCGGGGGGACGATAACCGTCAGGCAGGCAATAGGTGCAACGGAAATTGCACACATCGGTCACTGACAGACGCAAATAGTAAAAACGACGGGAAAAACCATCTTCAAGTGGCAACATAAACACCTTTCCAAATACGGGAGGCCAGGGCATTTCTTTCCTGACCCTTACAGCTCGAACGTCGGCTGACGGCTGGTTTCCCCCTATCGCTAGGACTTAGGCAAAACCGCTCGGAGTTCATCTAGTTTTTCGATGCTAACACAAGTTGGAGTACACTCCCACGCATCTTGCGGGGTACTTATCACTATTCAGAGGTGCGCATCAGTATGGGAAAACGGTTCAGGGTCCATTCGGTCAGCAGTGCCATTGGCCGCGCCATGGTGTTGATCCTCTTCATGGCCAGCCTGATCGCGCTGGTCGCCATGGTCACCCTCTTCTACTCGGTACCCGATGCCAAGGCGATCAACCTCTCCGGTTCGCTGCGGATGCAGGCCTACCGGATGGCCTACGAAATCGAGCGGGGCGACAGCGTGCTGGGGCGCCTCTCCCAGTTTGAAGAGACCCTGCACGCCGAAGAGCTGCAGGAGACCCAACGCTGGATCACTCCTGCCTCCCTGCGTCGCACCTATGGCGAGGTGCTCGGCCAGTGGCAGGTAATGCGCCAGCACATCGAGGATCGCACCCCCAGACGGTACACCGATAACACCGAGCAGTTTGTGGCGGCCATCGACAATTTCGTCAATCAGATGCAGTACCACGTGGAATTCAAGGTGAGGATGCTGGCACTGGCAGAGGGGCTCGGCCTGCTGGCCATCATCACCATCGCCTGGTTCACTGTGCGCTTCACCCGCCAGCAGGTGGTCGCCCCCCTCAACCAGCTGGTCTACTGTGCCCGCCAGATCCAACGGCAGGATTTCGATCTTAAGCTGCCCGCCCACGGCGAAAACGAGCTGGGGGAGCTCTCGCGTGCCTTCGTCACCATGGCAGACGAGCTGGGCAAGCTCTATCGGGAGCTGGAAAACAAGGTGGAAGAGAAAACCGCCAAGCTGCAACAGGCCAACGACACACTCTCGTTTCTCTACTCGACCGCCCAGAAGCTGCACGCCGCCCCGCTCAGCACCCGCACCCTCATCAAACTGCTGGACCGTGCTGCCGCCCACCAGCATATCGACCATATCCGGCTAACCCGCTTCGAGCACAACGCCATGCCGGTCTACATCTCGGGGCGCACCGGCTGGCCCGGCGATCTCGATGCGGTGGCCAGCTTTTATCTGCAGATGGATGAGCAGGAGTTCGGCCGCCTCGACATCATCAGCCAACACCCCATCGATGAGCGGTTGATTAAAAACTTCACCATGCTGCTGGCTCAGGTGCTGCACAAAGACCAGACCCTGCTGCAACAGCAACGACTGCTGCTGATGGAGGAGCGGGCGGTGATCGCCCGGGAGCTGCACGACTCGCTGGCGCAGGCCCTCTCCTACCTCAAGATCCAGTCCACCCTGCTCAAGCGCTCTTACGCCAAGGGGCAACATGACAAGGCGCAGGAGGCGATGCAGCAGATCGACGAGGGGCTTAGCAATGCCTATACCCAGTTGCGCGAACTGCTCGGCACCTTCCGTCTCACCATTGGCGATGCCAATCTGGGGGAAGCAATCCGGGTGATGCTTGATCAACTGCAACCTCAAACCCAGGCCGAAATCCGGTTCCATTACGGACTGGCCGACAACGACCTGGAGGCGGGCCAGCATATCCACATTTTGCAGTTGATCCGTGAGGCAGTGCTCAATGCCATCAAACATGCAAACGCGCAAGTGATTGATGTTAGCTGTGAGACCCTCGCCAGTGGTAACATTGAGGTTCAGATTTCAGATGACGGTGTCGGGATCGGACTCGCCAGCTCGGCGATCAACCATTACGGGTTGAGCATCATGAACGAGCGCGCCAGCAAACTGCACGGTCTGCTGACCATCAACGAGCAGCAACCACAAGGCACCTGCGTGCATCTGACCTTTCCCACCAGTCTAGCGAGAGACGCCTGATGGACGAGATGAAATACACAGTTCTGGTCGTAGATGACCATCCCCTCATGCGCAAAGGGATTGTGCAGTTGCTGGCTCTGGAAGAGAACATGGAGGTGACCGGTGAAGCCTCCAACGGCACAGATGCCGTGGCGCTGGCCAAAGAGTCCGAGCCGGATCTGATCCTGCTCGACCTCAACATGAAGGGGCTCTCCGGCCTCGATACCCTCAAGGCGCTGCGGGCCGAAGAGATCACCTCCCGGGTGGTGATCCTCACCGTCTCCGATGCCCGTCAGGATGTGGTGGCTTTGCTCAAGGCCGGTGCCGACGGCTACCTGCTCAAGGATACCGAGCCTGATCTGCTGCTGGCCCAGCTGGCCGACGTGATGACTGGCAAGCAGATCCTGAGCGAACCGCTGCGCCCCTATCTCGAAAACATCTACGAGCTGGATCACCTGCAGCAGAAGCTGGAAAGCTTAACGCGTCGCGAAATGCAAATCCTGCGCGAAATTGCAAAAGGCCTCTCCAACAAACAGGTCGCCTCGGTGCTCCATATCTCCGAGGGAACGGTCAAGGTTCACGTGAAGAGCCTGCTGAAGAAACTCGAGGCGCAAAGCCGCGTGGAAGCGGCTGTCATGTATCTGGAGCAGCGCAACTAAGCGCCCTCAACCGCCCGAAAAGCCACCCTCCGGTGGCTTTTTTCATTCTCTGGCACAGTCGCTGCATTGTCATATTCAGCAACTACTCAATGGAGGATGGAACATGAAACTACAACCTTTGGCACTGTTCCCCTTGCCTTCCCACATACTGCCGGGTGGCAAGCTTCCTCTGCGTCTGTTCGAGCCACGCCACCTGCAGATGCTCAAGGAATCATTCATCAACGATCAGGGCTTTGGCATCGTGATGGAAGAGTCGACCACCTCGGGACAATCCGGCCGCATTCTGCCGGTGGGCACCCGGGTCAAGGTGACTGACTTCTACACCCTCAATGATGGCCTGCTGGGTGTGACGGTGCTGGGACTGGAGCGCTTCTGCATCCACGAGATGGAAACAGACGAGATGGGCCTGCGCCGGGCCAAGGTGGAGATGCTGCCCAACTGGCCGAGCACCCACTCAGATTTCAACGACAAGCTGCTGGTCAATCGCCTGCGGGAAGTGTTCGAGCAGTATCCGGAGCTTGATGAGCTCTATCCGGACAAGCGCTTTGAAGATGCCGCCTGGCTCTGCCAGCGCTGGCTCGAGATATTGCCGATGCCGATTTACGAAAAGCAGATGCTGATTGCCAAACAAAACAGCGAAGCGGCCCGTAAATTTCTGCATCGCCTGATTTCACAATGACAAAAACAGCGTTGCAAAATGCAATTATTCCAACAATGAAAATGTGAAATTCGCATTTTGCGAGTAAGTAGGAACGCAAAACGCCATAACAAGAGAGAGCCGCTGCGCTAAACGGCCAAAATTGAACACAAAAGAGTCTAAAAAAGTTGGCACAGATTTTTCATATAGATTTGTACAACCCGATTTATCCCGTGCTCTCTTCAGTATTTGCTGAAGAACTGGTCAACCCACAAAGTTGACCATTTTTTTTATCCGCGCGTCGGCAACCGCTGACCAAAGTGACGCTGCAAACACTCTCTCAGCCGTGACAAGGTGATAGGCTTGGCGAGAAAGTCATCCATCCCCTGCGCCAGACAGCACGCCTTGTCCTCCGCCATCGCATTGGCCGTCAGGGCGACGATAGGCATGGTGCATCCCAACTCCCGCAACCGGCGAGTCGCTTCCAGTCCGTCCATCAGGGGCATCCGCATATCCATCAGGATCAAATCCGGGAGCTGCTCATCCACCTGCGCCAGCGCCTCCAGACCATTGGCAGCCAGCCGTACCTTGCCCACCAGTTTTTGCAGCATCAGCGATACCACCAGCTGATTCACCGGGCTGTCCTCCACCACCAGCACATCCAGTGGCAGCAGTGCCGAAGCCCCCTCCTCCCGCTGCGGCTGACTATGGCAGGGTAGCGCCATGCCGGGCAGTTCGAACCAGAAACAGCTTCCCTTACCCGGCTCGCTCTTCAGGTGGATCTCACCTCCCATCAGGGTAACCAGACGCTTGCTGATGGCAAGGCCCAGGCCGGTACCGGAAAAACGCCGGGTGGCCGAGTTGTCGACCTGGGAGAAGGGTTCAAACAGCAGCGCCTGATCCGCATCGGCGATCCCGATCCCGGTGTCGGAGACCGAGATCAGCAGCTTCTCATCCTGCCAACCCAGGTGCAGTGTCACCTGCCCCTGCTCGGTAAACTTGAGGGCGTTGTCCAGCAGATTGCCCATCACCTGTGACAGACGCATCGGATCCCCCTGCAACTCCCGGGGGACGGAGTCATCGACCCGATAAACCAGCGCGATCCCCTTGGCGGTCGCGCGAGCTTGCAGCGGCTCGACCAGGGATTGGCAAAGCTGGACGGGTTGCAGGGTCTCGCAGTGAAACACCAGGGTTTGCGACTCGATTTTCGAAAAATCGAGCACGTCGTCGATGATGGTTTGCAGCAATCTGGCCGAGTGGGTGGCATGGCGCAGCAGGCTCTGTTGCTCCGGCGCCAGCTCGGCATGCTGCACCAGATCGAGCATCCCCAACACCGCATTCATGGGCGAGCGGATCTCGTGGGTCATCATGGCCAGAAACTGGGACTTGGCACGGTTGGCCGCTTCGGCCTCATCCCGTGCCCGCGCCAGCTCCTCTTCACGGCGGATCTGGTTGCTGATATCCCGGGCAGTGCCGCGATAACCGATAAACAGGCCATCATGGTCAAAACAGGGCTCGGCGCTCACTTCCATCCAGCAGGGGCCGTGTTGCAGCGCAACCTGCATCCGCACCCCTCGCACCGGCTGGCGCAGCGCCAAAAGCTGCAGGTATTTCTGGGCATCGCAGCTCTGCTTGTTGCAGACGTAGTCATAGAGGGTCGGCCGGGTCGCCTGCGGGGTCATCTCATCCAGATAACCCGGCTCAGAGGCATAACTGAGGCGATGCTCGGCATCGGTCTCCCAGAACCAGTCGGAGGCCATGGCGGCGAAGCTGCGAAAACGGCGTTCACTGGCCTGCAGGGCCTGAGTTTTTAACTCAACCTGCTCCTGCAAGCGGGCCCGATAGGCAATGTTGACCAGCGCTTGTGAAATCAACGGACGGCAGCGCTGCATGGCCGCCTTGCTGGTGAGATCGAAGGAGCCGGCCAGCGAGTGCCGACAGAGGATAACGGCGGTAAAGCCGGGGGCCTGCAGCCCGGTCAGCATCAGGCTGG
The DNA here is from genome assembly GCF_027706185.1 of Aeromonas sp. Y318-3. Lineage (NCBI taxonomy): Bacteria > Pseudomonadati > Pseudomonadota > Gammaproteobacteria > Aeromonadales > Aeromonadaceae > Aeromonas > Aeromonas sp. Y318-3. The sequence goes on along the minus strand of NZ_JAPDCN010000008.1, from coordinate 65,247 downwards.
CCCAGCCCGGCTCGCTCGCCAGCGGTGCCAGCTCAGGCAACTGGAACGGGTCATAGATCACCAACGTCTCTCCGGCAATGGCACGAGCAAAGGCCGGGGTCATCAACCAGCTGCGACCGCACTGTTCCGGCTCGGTACTGAGGTGGGTGATGCCCTGTTCCCCACTCCAGGCCACCACATCCGCATGTTCAAATCCAATAAAGGGCTTGAGCACTTGAATGAGGCTCTCCAGCACCTGCTCCAGCGTTTTGGCATCAGCCAGTGTGGCCACCCCTTTCAGCAGGGTATGGGATTCATGACGATACTTGGCCTCGCGCTCACGACAGCGCATAAGATCGACCAGGGTCGCCTGCAGTTTGTCGCCAAGGGCTTCCAATTCACTGTTGCCAATCATCTTGTATCCTGCTCTGCTCAAGCGGTCAGAAAGATCACACTCGATACCATCAGGTTGCCGTGGGCCAGCTCGCCATTGGGCAGCCGCCCCTGCTCGCCGAAGGTAAAGGGGGTGATAAAAGGGATCTTGCCGAGGCGAGCCTGGCTCTGCTCGACAAATTGGCACAACATATCACCTAGCGCCAAACGACAACCAGCACAAAAGATGATGAGAGCGCCGATAGGCTGCAATTCCACATCGACCCCATATCCTGGCTCGACGCGCATGGCATTGAGGCTGCGCTGCAGCAACCCTTCCTGACTGCTGTACATCAACAGCAGACGCTCCCCTTGCACCACATCGGTAAAGAGCCGCAGCCCGCCCTGTTCGGTCACAGCTTCAGGATGGGAGAGTTTGTAGTAAGGAATGCCATCCAGCGCTCCCACCTGACGAGCCAGCGGGGTGAGCGTGGTCTCCCGCAAAATCGCCCCCACCGGCCAGGGCTGCTCGCGCCCGCACCAGCGGGCATAGACCTCAGCGGCAGGCTGATGATCGATGGTGAGTACCTCCCGCCCGTTGCAGGTGGTGATCTCGCCACTGAATTCGGCAGGCACATAACCGGAGTGAAACTGAAAAGCGAGCTGGCAATCGGGATAGAGCACCGCCAGACAGATGCCATCCTGAGCCACCGCCTCATCCCAGCAGAGCTGCCAGTCACCGCTGACACTGCTATCAGCCGCGGATCCACCGACCACCGGCACCGAGGCACCGAGTTCGGCCTCGATACCGGCCAGCAGCCCCTCTTCCTTGCCGGGACTGGCGTGAAACAGGATCAACTGGGGCAGCTCGCCCGGTCGACCACAGTCGCTCATGGCTCGGCGCAGCAACTGCCGCACATCCACCCCGTCACCGCTGGCACCGGCTACCCCGAATGCCCCTTTCTCATCGTACAAGGCAGCAACGGCCAGCCCATATCCATCTCGGGCATGGTGTCCCATCTCGGTCATGACGCCACCGCAAGAGCTGCACCCAAGCAGGCGGGTCGTCGGGAACTGGCGTTTGAGCGCGTCGCGCAGTATCGCCCCCTCATGGGCTTGGGTAAAATAGAGTAACAGCAGGGAGGGGGCCTGATCGGCATGGTGGCGCAGCTGCGCGCAGATATCTTGGGCCGCCAGCGATGAATTCTGGGCGAGGGAGTGAACGGTCAGAAATTTCAACACCATCTCCTTGTTTTATCGAATGGCAGCCTCAAGCAAAAATCATACCTTTATCAAACAATTATCTCGCTTCGCTTGCTAACATAGCGGTCAACTGAGACCAATGACAGGACGCCCATATGTGGCAAAAAAACATCAATGACTTCGATCGGGTCGTTGCCATCGGTGGTGGCCATGGCATGGGACGAGTGCTTTCGTCCCTCTCGTTTCTCGGTCAACGGCTCACCGGCATCGTCACCACCACAGATGATGGCGGCTCGACCGGACGCCTGCGCAAGAGTCAGGAGTGCATCGCCTGGGGCGATCTGCGCAACTGCCTGAACCAGCTGGTGACCGATCCCAGCATCGGCAGCCTGTTGTTCGAGTACCGCTTCGCCGGCAAAGGCGAGCTGGCGGGCCACAACCTTGGCAACCTGATGCTGCTGGCGCTCGATAATCTCTGTGTCCGTCCTCTTGATGCTATCAAGCTGATCAGTGACATGCTCAAAATCGAGTCACAATTGCTACCCATGTCTGAATTTCCCACCGATCTCTGCGCCCATATGGAGTGTGGCACCCAGATCCTGGGAGAGGTATCCATCGATCAACTGGCAACACCGCCTCTCTCCCTCGGCCTGATGCCGGAAGTGCAAGCGACCCGGGAAGCGGTGCTGGCATTGCAGCAGGCGGACATGATCATTCTGGGGCCGGGCAGTTTCCTCACCTCCATCATGCCGCCACTGCTGCTGGCCGAGATCGCCCAGGCCATCAACGAGAGCAGCGCCATGCTGGTTTTCGTCTGCAATCTGGTGGCGGAGAACGGTCCTGCCAGCCAGCTGGATCTGATGAGTCAGTGTCGCTGGCTGGAATCCCGGGTCGGTCAGGGTCGGCTGGATGCCATCCTGGCCCCACAAGGCGCGGGTGATGCGGGGGACTGGCAAGGGCGAGTGATCGAAGCCGAGCTGGGCGAGCTTGAGCTGCCCCATCGGCACGATCGGTTGAAGCTGAAACTGGCGCTGGACCGGATCATCCAGCAACTGCTCAACCAGCGTTAGGCAACGGTCATGGCGCCCCGGCATCCCTGCATAGCGCCGCCGTTACTGATAATCGGCAAGAAACGCCAGCACCCGGGGCAAGGAGGCCTCCAGCAGTTGCAACTGGCGCTCTGCCTCGGCCACATCGGCCTGCTTGCTGGCCATCTCCAGCGCCATCACCTGCTGATAACTCGGTATGGCGCCATAGCTGCCACAGGATGATTTCATGCTGTGCGCCACCCGAGCCAGCGCCTCCCACTCTCCCTGTTCATAGAGGGGTCTGAGCTGACTCAGCTGCTCGCCCACCTCTTCAATAAAGACTGCGATGACCACGGGCAGCATATCCGGACCGATATCCTCTGCCAGCTGCTGCAACACCTTGCGATCCACCCACTCCATGCGAGGCTCCTCCTGAACGGTATTCAAACAGACCATACTATAGATAGTTTTCGATGTCGTGGCTCACGGCCAGGCAGTGATGAAGCACCCGATTGGATGGCTCAGGGAATAAAGTGGCAAAAAATGTGATCAGTATCGAAATAGCGATGCTGAAACGCCCGTCAAGACAACAACTTGATTGCCATAAATTAACAATTGATCAACACTTAATGCCGTCAGAGTGATGATGCTCAGCAACACCTCTCATCCCTTTTGCCTTTTATGGCTGCTGCGAAGAACCAGGGTAGGTATCTACCCTGGTATTTTTTTATCTTGCTCAAACGCGACCTGGTTGGTCGCCACCCGCTCCCCCATGCGAAACAGATTGAATTCGCCGGGCGCCATTTTGACCCAATTCTCATTGCCGGTCAGCGGACGGGTGGTGATCAGGGTCACCACATCGTTGGGGGTGGTCTCCCTTTGAAAGTCGATCACCACCTCCTCATCCAGCAGGCTCGCCTCGCCAAAGGGCGCACAGCGGGTCAGCCAGTGCAGGTTGTTGCTGCAGTAGCTCATCACATACTCCCCGTCCGAGAGCAGCATGTTGAACACCCCGAATGCTCTGAGCTCGTCACACAGGGTGGCGAGATAGCGAAACATGGCGGGAAAGTTTGCCGGACGCTTGGGATATTTTTGCTCCAGTCGATCGAGCAGCCAGCAGAAGGCGTGCTCGCTGTCGGTATCCCCCACCGGCCGGTGGCGGCCGGTTGGCAGCTTCTTGTAGCCGGTGAGCTGACCGTTGTGGGCGAAGGTCCAGTAACGACCCCACAGCTCACGGGTAAAGGGGTGGGTATTTTCCAGTGACACGCAGCCACGGTTGGCCTGCCGAATGTGGCTGACCACGGCGCAGCTCTTGATGGGCAGCGCCTGTACCAGTCTGGCGATGGGAGATTGGGCGCTGGGCTCGGGATCCTTGAAGGTTCGAAAGCCCTTCCCCTCGTAGAAGGTGATCCCCCAGCCATCCTTGTGGGGCCCGGTCTTGCCGCCGCGCAGCATCAACCCGGTAAAGCTGAAGCAGATATCGGTCGGCACATTGGCACTCATGCCGAGCAGTTCGCACATATCCGGCAGACTCCTTTCATGATTTGGCTTGTGTCATGTTCGACCAGCACGCTGGTTCGACAGACAGCAGGGGAAGGCGCAATCCCTTCCCCTGTGACTGGCAACAACCGGCCGATGGCGAACCATGGGCGTTGCCCTTGTCTGGTGACGATGGCCTGATTACTTGGCCATCTCTTTTTCGACCAGCTGGATCAGGATGTGGATCACCTTGATGTGCACTTCCTGAATACGGTCGGCATAGCCAAAGTGCGGCACGCGGATCTCGACATCCGCCAGACCCGCCATCTTGCCGCCATCCTTGCCGGTCAGTGCGATCACTTTCATGCCTTTGGCGCGGGCAGCCTCGATGGCTTTCAGGATATTGCCGGAGTTGCCGCTGGTGGAGATGCCAAGCAGTACGTCGCCACGGCGGCCGACCGCTTCCACATAGCGGGAGAAGACATAGTCATAGCCAAAGTCGTTGGAGACGCAGGATAGGTGGCTCGGATCGGAGATGGCAATACCGGCATAACCCGGGCGGTTCTCGCGGTAACGACCGGTCAGCTCTTCGGCAAAGTGCATGGCGTCACAGTGGGAGCCACCGTTGCCACAGGAGAGCACCTTGCCCTCTTCTTTGAAAGAGTCAGCCAGCAGTTTGGCGGCCGCTTCGATGTTTTTCAGGTTCTGTTCATCAGCCAGGAAGGCCTGCAGCACGCTGGCAGCTTCGGTCAGTTCATTGCGGATCAATTCTTGGTACATGATGTCTCTTCCACTGTTTTTAGTGTGCGTGTAGATCGCGGCTATTCTCGCACAAGCGAATCGCACAGTCGCCCCCCTGCGAGCCACAGCGCTGGCGTCGCGTGAGCGTTATGGGGATCACAGAGAGAAGGTAATGAAGATGTAAACAGCTTGATAACTTTGTGCGTATGAATTACAACAGGGGCCATATCCAACAGGTCAGACCTCTGGATCAGTTACGCCACGTTGGCAATCTTTCACGCAAGGAGCAAGCAATGACGACGACCCTCACTCTGCTCGGGGTGATCTTGGTTATCGGAGCCCTGGCCTATCGCCGGGCATCCCTGTTCATCTCCACCCTGGTCACCGGCGCCGCCCTGGTGCTTGGCGCCATCTATGGTCATGTGCCCTTGCTGGTATGGGCGCTGTTCGCGGTGATCGCCATCCCGCTCAATCTGGTGGAATTTCGCCGCAATCAAATAACCAAGCCGCTGTTCAAGATCTACAAATCGATCATGCCGGAGATGTCCCGCACCGAGAAAGAGGCGATTGAAGCGGGCACCACCTGGTGGGAAGCCGATCTGTTCGCGGGCAACCCGGACTGGAAAAAGCTGCACGCCATCCCGGTCAGCACCCTCTCTGCCGAAGAGCAGGCCTTTATGGATGGTCCGGTCGAGGAAGTGTGCCGCATGGTGAGCGACTGGGAAGTGACCCACGAGCGCGCGGACCTCTCCCCCGAGGTGTGGCAATACCTGAAGGACAACAAGTTCTTCGCCATGATCATCAAGAAGAAATATGGCGGTCTGGAGTTCTCGGCCTACGCCCAGTCATGTGTCCTGCAAAAACTGTGCGGCGCCAGCGCCGTGCTCGCCTCTACCGTCGGCGTACCCAACTCGCTGGGCCCGGGCGAACTGCTGCAGCACTATGGCACCGACGAGCAGAAGGATTACTACCTGCCCCGTCTGGCGGTAGGTAAAGAGATCCCCTGCTTCGCCCTGACCAGCCCGGAAGCGGGTTCTGATGCCGGTTCCATCCCCGACTTCGGTATCGTCTGCAAGGGCGAGTGGGAAGGCAAAGAGGTGCTCGGTATGCGCCTCACCTGGAACAAGCGCTACATCACGCTCGCCCCCATTGCTACCGTGCTGGGTCTGGCCTTCAAACTGCGTGATCCGGAACACCTGCTGGGTGAAGAGGAAGAGCTCGGTATCACCTGCGCCCTCATTCCCACTCACATCAAGGGTGTCGGCATCGGCCGTCGCCACTTCCCGCTCAACGTGCCGTTCCAGAACGGCCCGACCCAGGGCAAGGATGTGTTCGTCCCGCTCGATTTCATCATCGGTGGCCCGGCCATGGCCGGTCAGGGCTGGCGCATGCTGGTCGAGTGTCTGTCAGTCGGTCGCGGCATCACCTTGCCCTCCAACAGCACAGGTGGCGTCAAGATGCTGGCCCTAGCAAGCGGCGCCTATAGCCGCATCCGTCGCCAGTTCAAGCTGCCCATCGGCAAGATGGAAGGGATTGAAGAGCCGCTGGCCCGCATCGGTGGCAACGCCTATATCATGGGCGCCGCAGCCAACCTGACCGTGACAGGTATCGACCTTGGCGAGAAACCCTCGGTCATCTCCGCCATCGTCAAATACCACCTCACTGACCGTGCCCAGAAGTGCATCATCGATGCCATGGACATCCACGGCGGCAAGGCCATCTGCATGGGCCCCAACAACTATCTGGCCCGTGGCTATCAGGGTGCCCCCATCGCCGTTACGGTGGAAGGGGCCAACATCCTGACCCGCAGCATGATCATCTACGGTCAGGGCGCTATCCGCTGCCACCCGTATGTACTGCCGGAGATGCTGGCCGCCAGCCATCCCGACAAGGAGCAGGCGCTGAAAGATTTCGACAAGGCGGTATTCAGCCACGTCGGCTTTGCCATCAGCAACCTGGTACGCAGCTTCTGGCTCGGTATCACCGGCGCCCGCTTTGCCGCGGCCCCTTACAAGGATCAGACCAAGGGCTACTACCAGCAACTCTCCCGCCTCTCGGCCAACCTGGCGTTCCTGTCAGACATGGCGATGGGCACTCTGGGTGGCGAGCTCAAGCGCAAGGAGCGGGTCTCCGCCCGCCTTGGCGACGTGCTGAGCCAGCTCTATCTCGCCTCCAGCGCCCTCAAGCGCTATCAGGACGAGGGACGCCAGCAGGCCGACCTGCCGCTGCTGCACTGGGCACTGCAAGATGCCATGTTCAAGGCACAAGAGGCGATCGACGAGCTGCTGCGCAACTTCCCGAACCGGTGGATTGGCCTTGCCCTGCGCGCCGTGGTGCTGCCGCTGGGTCGTGACCTGAACCGTCCATGCGACAAGCTGGATCAACAGGTTGCCCGTCTGCTGCAAACCCCGAGCGAGACCCGTAGTCGCCTGGCCAAGGGGCAGTATCTGACCCGCGAAGAGGGCAACCCCTTCGGTCTGCTGGAGCAGGCGCTCGATGACGTACTGGCCGCCGAGCCGCTGTTCGAGAAAGTCTGCAAGAGCGATGGTATCAAGCGTCCCTTCATGGCGCTGGACAAGGTGGCCGACATCGGCCTGGCCGCTGGCGTACTGACCCAGAGCGAAGCCGAGCTGCTGCGCCGCGCCGAAGTAAGTCGCCTGCGCACCATCAACGTCGATGATTTTGACCCCATCGATCTGGTGGCCAACAAGAAACTGTTTGAAGCCTCCGCTTACCATCACGCGGCCTGATAACCAGCTATCGACAACGCCTCCCTTGTGGAGGCGTTTTTTATGGGCGCTCACCACTATTCACTGCCCTCACAGCCACCACTCGCACGCACAGCTCCCCCGACCAGCTGCAGCCCCCGTGTGGTCAGCCGGGAAAAAAGGCACAATAGCCGACAAATCGAATCACCAAGGAAGCCAAGATGACCCTTGAGCACCTGATCCTGTGGCGCCGCGACCTGCACCGCCTGCCGGAAGCCGCCTGGAAAGAGTTTCGCACCACCAGCCTGATTGCCCACCACCTGAGCGAGCTCGGTTATCGCATCGTGCTCGGCGACAAGCTGCTGGCCAGCAATCTGATGATGGGCCGTGATGTGGATGTGGCGGCCGAGAAGGCTCGCGCCCGCCGTCAGGGGGCCCATCCCGACTGGCTGGAGCGGATCGGCGATGTCACTGGCCTGATGGGCGAGCTGGATACCGGCCGTCCCGGTCCGACCCTGGCCTTTCGCTTCGATATCGATGCGGTGGAGGTGGAAGAGTCCGACGCCGAACAGCACCAACCGCAGCAAGAGGGTTTTGCCTCCCACAACAAGGGGTGGATGCACGCCTGCGCCCACGATGGCCACACCGCCATCGGCATGGGGCTGGCCAGCCGCCTGATGGCGATGAAGGAGCAGCTGTGCGGTCGCATCAAGCTCTTCTTCCAACCCGCCGAAGAGGGGTGCCGCGGTGGCAAGGCGCTGGCTGCCGGTGGCGCACTCGATGACGTGGATGCCCTGCTCTCGCTCCATATCGGTATTCACGCTGGCAGCGGCGAGCTGGTGATCAACCCCACCGAGTTTCTCTGCTCCACCAAGTTCGACGTCCACTTTATGGGCACCGCCGCCCACGCGGGACTCGAACCCAACGCAGGCAGCAATGCGCTGGCCGCCGCCTGCATGGCCACCACCTCCATGCTCGGCATTCCCCGCCACCGCGACGGCATGACCCGCATCAACGTCGGCCAGCTTCACGCAGGCAGCGGTCGCAACGTCATCCCCGATCATGCCGAGCTGCGCGGTGAGACCCGCGGCGCCGACAGCGCGCTCAACGACTACATGTTCAGTCAGGTACAGCGCATCGTCGAAGGTACCGCCCTAGCCCACGGTGTCACCTACCGCATCATCAAGCAGGGTGAGGCCATTGCCCTCGACAACAGTCCGGCGCTGCAGGCCGAGCTGGCGGCGCTGGCCCGCAAGCAAGGGCTCGCCACTATCCAGACTCGCCGCTTTGGCGCCAGCGAAGATGCCGGTTTTCTGATGGAGCGGGTGCAAAAGCAGGGGGGCGAAGCGGCTTACCTCATCCTGGGGGCCGATCTGGCGGCACCACACCATCACAACGAATTCGATTTCGATGAGCGGGTGATGCAAAGCGGGGTAGAGCTACTGGCCGCCTGGGCCCGTGCCCGACTGGGTGTGGCAGAAGCCACCCTCTCTTGATATCCCCTCGGCAAGCTCACCGGCTAACGGGATCAAAAAAAGGCGCCTCGGCGCCTTTTTTCTGCAAGAAAAACCTGAGCGCTACTCGCGGTGCTTGCGATGCACATCAGGGCGACCACCGGTCACGCTATCGGCTCTCCCCTCCTCTTTGGCCTTCTCGGCCCGCTTTTTGCGCATCTCGCGGGGATCGGCGATGAGCGGGCGGTAGATCTCGATACGATCCCCTTCGTGCAGCGGCTCGCTCCCTTTCACCGGGCGGCTGTAGATACCGAACTTGTTGACCGCCAGATCGATCTCGGGGTGTTTTTGCACGATGCCGGACTGCTCGATGGCCGCCAGCACGCAGGTCTCGGGCGCCACCCGCAGGGCAATCACCGTCTGCTGCTGCGGCAAGGCATAGACAACCTCGATGTTGAGCTGGTCAGACACCGTATACCTCCTTCGCCCGGTTGGAGAAGGCGGAGACCATGGAGCTCACCAGATCGCGGAATACCTGACCAAAGGCCACCTCGATAAGCTTGGAGGTAAACTCGAAATCGAGATCAAACTCCACCTTGCAGGCATCCACATCGAGCGGGGTAAAGGTCCACCAGCCCGCCAGCTTGCGGAACGGGCCATCCACCAGCTCCATCCTGATCTGGCGGTTCACATCAAGCTGATTGCGGGTAGTAAAGGTCTTGGCAATCCCCGCCTTGGCCACATCGACCGACGCCATCATGTAGTCATCGCCAGCCTCGTGGACACGGCTGCCGACACAGCCGGGCAAAAACTGCGGATAGGCATCCACATCGTTAACCAACTTGAACATCTGTTCTGCACTGAACATCACCAGGGCACTGCGCGTAATTCGGGGCATGGCTTTTCCTCATCCAATCGGCGCGATTTTATCACCATGTTTGGGGTTGTGGAGGTAAAACCTCAGCCAAACCGCTCAGAAAGCCACCACTTGACCTGCTGCGCGTTTTACAGCCGCCCCTGCCTACGTATAATACGAGCCTCCTAGTCATTGCCGGAAATCGCCCGTCATGAGCAAAAAAAACAGTAAAAACAAAGCCGGGTCCAGCACCATTGCACTCAACAGAACCGCGCGCCACGAATACTTCATCGAAGAGAAGATCGAAGCGGGTCTGTCCCTGCAAGGGTGGGAAGTCAAATCCCTGCGGGCGGGCAAGGCCAACATCAGCGAAGCCTATGTTATCTTCCGCGATGGCGAGGCCTATCTGTTCGGCTCCAGCTTCCTGCCACTGCAAGCGGCCTCCAGCCATGTGGTATGTGACCCGACCCGCACCCGCAAACTGCTGCTGAGCCGTCGTGAACTCGACAAGCTCGAAAGCCTGATTGCCCGTCAGGGCTACACCATAGTTCCCCTCGCCCTCTACTGGAAACAGTGCTGGGTCAAGGTCGAGATCGGCCTGGTGAAGGGCAAGAAAGAGCACGACAAGCGCGAAGATACCAAGGCCCGCGAATGGGATCGGGAGAAAGCCCGCATCATGAAGAACAAGCATCGCGGCTAACCTGCGACTGGCAGGATCAGAACGCCAGTTCACCTTCCCCCGGCGCAGCTGGCTCTTCAGGCTCAGCTGCGTACAATAAATCGGCAAACAGACTGGCTGCCAGAGGGAATGGGTATCAACGCCTTGCTATGACAGCATTTTTGCGTACAATCGCAATTAACAACTTGGGGCTGATTCTGGATTCGACAAGATTCACGAAACCCAAGGTGCATGCCGAGGTGCGGTAGGCCTCGTTAATAAACCGCAAAAAAATAGTCGCAAACGACGAAAACTACGCACTAGCAGCTTAATAACCTGCATAGAGCCCTTCTACCCTAGCTTGCCTGTGTCCTAGGGAATCGGAAGGTCATCCTTCACAGGATCGTGTGGAAGTCCTGCTCGGGGCGGAAGCATTAAAACCAATCGAGCTAGTCAATTCGTGGCGTGTCTCTCCGCAGCGGGTTGGCGAATGTAAAGAGTGACTAAGCATGTAGTGCCAAGGATGTAGTAATTTTGGACGGGGGTTCAAATCCCCCCAGCTCCACCAATTTAACTAGGACACCGACAGGACAAACCCAGAAAAAACAGCCACTTAGCAAAAACATAGCGACAGTGACTGGACCAAAACTGGAATCGAAATGATCCACTGGTGATCCAAGAGCAAGAAAGCCTGCAGAAATGCAGGCTTTTTTCTTTTCTGCCATCCAGGCATAGAAAAGCCCGCACAGTGGCGGGCCAATCCGAATCCTTCCGCGTCACGCTGACGCGGTGGCTTCATCGCGTAGTTTTTCCAGAATGCGCGCGATCTTGCTCTCCTCCTCAGGCGCCAGGTCCAGCGTCTCAACAAACTCTTCCAGTTCGCTTAGTAGTGATTCCATCCGATTTCCCCCTTGCTCTCCCAGTCTCTCGACTGTGAAACTGTAGCCCGCCGCGAAAAATGAAAAATGTTTTCGCTAAAAACGAAAACCCGCCACAACGGTGGTTTTATCAAACTTGGTGAACCGGTTTCGCAGACTTTGATAAGAGGTATCGAGGCGTTAAACGAAGGTATTTAAATGGCCACATCGCGTGGCCATTGTCTTTCTCAGCGGGTGAGGTCTTCTATCTTGACCACCTTGCCGTTGATGATGGTCACGGCCTGGGGGATAGAGTTCGCGCCTTGCTGATACGTCCAGCGCTCCCCGATCTTGGGGGCATCCAGCAGGCGCTCGTCGATAATGTCCTCCTTCATCTGCGGCTGGCCGCAGCTCTTGAGCACATTGAACGATGAGTCGCCATCGCTGATCAAGGCGCTCTTGCAGCGCATGGCGCCTGCGTTGACAGTCAGGGGCAGCAAGGCGACCAGGCCGAGTAACATCCAGTGTTTCATTTGTCCTCCGATGGATTGAATCAACAGACAAATGGTACCAATTGCACCTCTACACCTCCACTCTGGCAAAGGGCAGATCGGGGAGCTGGGTCACAATTGCACCATTCTCAGCCAGCACCCAACGGCCAACAGCAGCGCCGGTACCGAACACCCGCAGGCGAGAGCCGCCGACTTGCTCGATGAGGCTGGTACCGCGCAAGGTATCAACCAGGATCACCTTTCCCCTTACCCGCACCGTGCTCGGCAGCATGGCCTCAAACTTCTTCCATGGGTTGTTGCTCGCCATCTACGCCTCCATGTCCAAGTGTACTTCCAGGGTGACGTTCTGCCACACCGAGCTGATGCCAGAGGGCGCCAGCGCATTGCTGATGCACAGCGCTCTGGTATGACTGCCATCGGCCCGCAGCACCTTCACCAGCTGACCAGGCACCACCAAGCCAGGCGCCTGGCCCGGACGCATCAGCGGCAAGCGCAGGGTGATCAGCTCCTGCTCGCCCGAGTCAGCAATGACATTGCGGCCCCGCTCGGCATTGACCGGGTGAGTCTGGGCCAGCACATCACTGATATCCTCGCCGCTCTCGCTGCCTGCAGTGCCGGTGCGCACCACTTCGGTGACCACCCCGTGAGTGGTACCAGCAATCAATACCCGCTCAAGGCGGGGGCTGGATGCCGATTCGCTCGATTCTTCCGGGATCATCTCCTCGGGGATCAGATGGCTAAAAGCCGAATCCGGCGCCGTGGCCCAACGCCACGGGCTCACCAGATACCGGGGCTGCACCGTCACCTTATCCTCACTCATATGGGGCACCAGTACCGCCCCGGCGGCCTTGGCCAAGCGAGCCAGCAGCTCCTTGGGGGCCATCCGTTCACTGATGGAGCCCGGCGCAAGCGGCCAATCCGGGGTCTGCACCCACTCGCCATGGGCTGGGCGTTCAAGGGTGAAACCAAGCGGAGTCAGCAGCTCGGCGGCCAGCTGCCATGCGGTCAGCTCATTGGGCACGGCTACATCGACCAGTGAAGCCCACGGGCTATCGAGGAACTGAGTGCGCGAACGGGCCGTGAAGGGATAAACCTCACTGCCCAGGGAGCGGTTGACCCGGTAGCTTTGCACCGCAAACAGCCACGTCCAGCCGTTGATGGTCAGTTCGATATGACGCGGGCCAGTGGCGGTCGGCTTCACATAGGGCAGATTGGTCTTGCCCCGCAGCTCGCCGGTCAGCTCCCACACAAAGCTGTCGATATCCAGTTTCAGGCTCTGGTTGAACAGGGCGAGCGGTACACGCTCGCTGCCATTGACGGCAACACAGCTGATCTCGTTCATGATGATATAGGGCGCCGGTTTGGGGTTGATGGGGGGATCGCGATCGCCGATCTCGCCGCCCGAGTTATCACCGTGATCAAGACCCCAATCAGGGTCGAGCGGCTTGGCACCAACACCCCAGGGCATGGTATCGCTCTGGTCTGCCACGCGGGCATAACCCGCAGGCAAGCCATGGCCGGTATCACGGGGGGCAACGGGGCGGCTCGGTTGGGGCGATGCCAGCGACAGCACCAGGCTCATTGCCTGCCACTCGCCAGTGGCGGCGGTCAGGGCAAAATCCAGGCTGTAGCGGGTGGGTAGCCGGGTTAACAGAGGGGGCTGACCATCCCAGCGCAGCTCCCAGGGGCGATGACTGAGATCGGTGATATGCCAGCTGGTCTGGTTGGTCTGGTCTCGGGCTGGCGGCTGCTGCCATGGCGTGTTGTTGGCCAGATCCAGCGGCTTGGCCGCCTGCTGCCAACTGCCGAACACCGGGCGCTGATCGCGGGCCGTGCTCATCGCCAACCCCTGCCATTGGTTCAGATCCAGCTTGGTGGCCTGCAACCAGCCGCCAGCTTGGGCCAGATCGCGTGGGGTGGCCTGCGTCAGCGGCGCCTGCAGCTGATGATCCCGTACCACGGCACTACCGAACGGCAGCGCCTCACACAGATCGCTCTCGCGCAGGGTGCCAGCGTCCAGTGCCAGTTCGCTATCCGTCACCCGTGCCAGCCCCAACCAATGGCTGGCCACCCTGGACTGGATTGCCGGGGCCAAGGGCGGGCGCAACGCACCGCCCAGATAGAAATGAATGGTGGCGGCGGCGGGCAGGAACACCGGGCTGCGCGGCGTCTTGAATGCCAGCGGGATGGATGTCGCGGGGGGTGGCAGATACATCAGCTCACCTCAATGGCGGGTTGCAGCGGGCCATGGGCCACGATGGGCAGATATTGCCGGGTGCGGAACACCGCGCTGCCAACCTGCACCGCCGCATCTTCCGCTTGCGGCCAGACCGGCTCTTGGGTTCCTGCCGTGCCAGGCTGCTCGCAGACATAGACAAAGCCCGTCCACTCGGAGGGGCTGAGCACCTCCCCCACCTGATAGATGCGCTGCGGCTGGAAGGATTCCCCGAACAGAGAGATCCCCACCACCAGCACCTTGCCCTGGTAGGTCTGCCACTGAGCAGCAAAGGCCCCATCAGCGGCGCTGGTTACCTCGGCCAGCACCCGATACTGGCCATCTATGGGTTCGGCGCTCAGCACCAACACTTCGCGGGCGCGGCCAATATCGCGCACCGTGACCACACCAGCCACACGGCCTGTAATAATGCGTTCCAGCCAATCTGGCACATCGAACAGCACCGATGTGGCTGCGGGGGAAACGTAGGTTGCACTGGCATCAAACAATAGTGCACGAGGGTCAGCGGCCATTAAATAGGGTGTCATCACGACCTCACACGGGTTGCTCAGTGATTACATTAAACAGCACTGGCAGCAACGGGCCATGGGCTTTGGGTTCATAGACCGGCTCTGGGGTAAATTTGGCAGCCCCAATGGTTAATACGGTGGTCGTGCTCCAAGGTTCTGGTGGAATAGTCGCGCCGCTATTGCCAGCCAAGGTGCAACGATACCGAAAGCCGTTGGGGGTGGCCGGGTGAATAATCTGGTTCAGACTATAAGCGGTATTGATGACCGCTTTGGCCCCGATATCGTCATAGGCCAACACAATGACCGGGGTAGTTACATCATTCAGATTCAGAAAAAATGAACCGTCGGCCTTGGTATCCTGCACCTTGTAGCGCAAGCCATTTTCGGTAAACGCGGCCAGATTGCGTTGACGACCGTTACCACCAACTTTGCTTTGGCCTTTTACAGCGTAACGATTGGTCAGGTCTGCAGTCGCCTGAGGGCGAGGTCTTGGTAAGCTAACGCCATCAAAAATCCAATATAACTCATTAAGTCCTACGTAATTATCTTTATTGTATGGGTTACCATCAGCAAAACTATTTACGTTGATTGTATTTGGCGTAGCATTACCAACTTTATAAATACTCACTGCCCCAGCTTTAACACCAAAATATGTTGTGCTTTCCATTACAAAGCCATTGCCACCAGAAACAGCAATGCGAGTTGTAGCTGGTGTAGCGTTGGGGAATTCTATAATTGCATTATTTAAAATGATGGTTCCGGTGGGATTACTAGAAAAAAGATATGAATGGGTAGTTACCACTCGTAAGTGTACATTTTTCAAAATAGAATCATATATCCCACCAAAGTAATAATTCACTTTTAAAAAAAGCTTAAACCCACGACCATCCAGATTAAATTTCCATGATTTTGATGACCAACCATATATGTTAATAATTGAGGCAGAAACATCAAGGTCTGCTGTTAATGCAAACCACTGGCCTGAATCAACCTTCGTTTTAACAAATGCATCAACGTCGGCTAGATTGACCAGCAGATACGGGTCTGCCTGCGTGCCGGAACCAAATTCCAATGCCATCTATGCCTCCACCGGCCCCAGCACCATGGGGGCCAATTGTCGTCCTGTGGTATCCCAGCACATCACGATGACCGGGCCTGAATAGTCGCAATCGAGCTGCCAAGCCCCTGCCACATCGGTGCGGGTATGGCCAATCACCCAGCGCCCCACCTTGGGCGGCGAGGAGCTGGGGATCACCCCGGCAAAGCGCGGCAGGGCCAGCACCACGGCCTCTGCCACCGCAATCCCCTGATCATTGACACTGCCTGATAGTCGCTGCACGGTGCGGCTCCTCGTTATCTCTCATTACTCCAAGATCGCCGCTTAATCGGCATCACCACGCTGGGTGACCTCAAAGCGATCATCCGGGTGGGTCGCCCTGCCAACGCTGACACAACGCAGCAGCCATACCGGCGCCAGGGCCGAGCTGGTATTGAAGCGCACCACGTTGCCGGTGGCCCAACCGCTGGAGAAGCCCGCCGCTTCCAGCACGAAATAGGGGGTGCCGGTGTTGGGGTTGAGCGGCGCCAAGTCGGTGGTCAGGTTGCCGGAGGCAATCAGCCCCCGCGTCTGCGACAGCAGGTTATAGGTGGTGGTGCTGGTGAAGACCAGCGCCCACTTCTCGTCTACCGCGCCGCGATTGGTGACCTGCACCGGATGATCTGCCCAGTTATAGTTGGCACTGATGGCGCCACCGGAGGGAGTGTCCTGCCAGTTCGGGCTGGCACTGTTCCAGCTCTGTTGGACAAAGTTGCTGCCCCAGCTGGCAAACCGGTCACCAAATTGCAGGCAGCTGCTCACCATGGTCTCGCTGGCCGGATACTCATGGACAAGCGGAATAGCCAGGGTCAAATCGCCACTGATCTGCACGTCCTGCACCAGGCTCATATGCTCGATGCGATTGACGAAGGTGAGCGGCGTGGTGACTGTGGTGCCCGCCTCATCCACCAGGCTGTAACCGGCTTTGAGGGTCAGGGTGCCACCATCCCGATCTTCGGTGTACTGGGACGGGGCAAGGCGCTTGCCGTTGGCCCCTACCAGATAGAGATCGGCAACGTAGTCGCGCCCTGCATCCAGCACAGCACCACCGGCTGGTGAGCCCACCGCCTGGGTGGCGGTGTGCGACAGCACCAGCACATCGCCATCCTGATAGATGGGCACCTTGCCATCAGCGGGCAGGCGTACCGGATCCAGCCCGATGCGGGTGGCATCGAGCGGCAGCGCAGTGAGCAGCACGGTGTTGTAGCGGGCCGAGCTGGCCATGATCGGTTTGTTAAACGTGGCCTTCACCACCCCGGTGTTGGTGTTGACCGAACCGGTCACCCCATCACCAACCAGATGGCCAGCCGCATCGGCACTGGCATTGATCAGGGTGCCATCATAGGCCACTGCCGCCAGCTGGAAGTTGGCCTGCTTGAGCGGGCTGCCGGGGGTGCGGAAGGTCAGCTCGGCGGCAAAGCCCGCCGTGATAACGCGGGCACAGGCCAACAGGTTGATGTTGCCGGTGAAGTCGTTCATATCCGAGACGACCACCCGCCCGGCGCCCAGATCCACTCGACCAACCCTGCTACCTGCCCCCGTGCGAGAGTCGGGGTTTTTCCAGAGGATGCCGTCCCGCTCGATGTAGTGGTTGCCGCCATCGATAAACCAGAGTGAACCGGTCAGGATGTTGGGCTTGCCGAGGGAGAAGTCGAGCTCCGGGGCATTGACCTGTTTACTGATGGGAGTGGCACCTGGACCGGTCTCCAGCGCCTGCCAGCTACCGGGGCCCACCATCTCCTCAAACAGGTTGACGGTACCTGTCGTCCAGTTCTGACCGACATAGTATTCGTACTTGTAGCTGTAGCCCTGTGACCATGTGAAGGAAAACACTCCGGTCTGATAACTGATCACCCCGACAATCGCGCTGCCACGCTTGAGATTGCCCGCCCCATCGTCACGAATATCGATATTGTGGGTGGTGTAGTTGCCTGCACCCTGGGCATTGTAGCGACCCGCATAGTTGAAGCGGCGCACCGCATAGCGCAGCAGGAACGAGCCCGGCTTGAACTCCTTGCCCACCGACCCGTTGGCGCTCTGGCTACCCGCACCCGGGATCACCGCCTCCCCCATCAGGCGAATGTCTTTGGTGTAGCTCATCTGATAGAGACCATCCCCCGGCATCACGCTGGGGGTGAACTCAATCAGGCCATCGACATCGCGCACCACGCCGCTGCCGCTACCGGTCAACATTCCCTGGCTGTCGCTGTTGAGGGCATAGTTAGTGCCACCATTGACCCAGGTGATCCGCAGCGAACCGGGCAGGATGCCATCAGGCAGCTCCAGCCGCTGATTCTTGCCAACCGCCTTGGTGCCGAGCAGCAGCTCAACCTCCAGCGCCTGAGAGGGCTGGAACTGGACGATGATCTCGCTGTCTGCATCAGGCAGCGCGGCGGTGGTGATCGCCAGCGAACCGGTCACGAAGTTGATGGTGCCCGACCCCTGCCCCACCAGTTGGCCACTGCCGCTGTCATCTAGCTGCTGCCACTTGCCGAGCGCACGATAGGCCACCCGCAGCGAGCCCGGCATGGGCACAGCGGCCGAAAGGTCGAATGTCCAGTTAAAGGTGCGCGTGGCGGGAGTGACCTCACGGCTGACGCTGATCAGGTTCCCCAGGATCCGCACTGCCGGGGTGTAGGTGGCATTGGCAGACCCGGTGAAGTTGCCCGCATTGCGCCAGGCATCGATCTGGCCAGTCTCGAAGTTGACCTCGACCCGACTGAAGTTGTTGTTGCCGGATTGGTGGCGCAAGGTGCCAGACCCATCACACTTGAAAATCCCGCCATCCAGACTGAGCTGCAGCGAACCGCGCTGCGGTACCCGTTCCAGATAGCTGCGGGACTGGCTACCCGCCACCAGGGCGAACTGCAGCGGGCGACTGATGGCAGGGCCAGCAGGCTGCATGATCGCCAGATCGGCCGCCGCTGCCCGGTCAGTGAGCAGGTTCTCGCTGTAGGCGCTCGGTACGATCGGCTTGTAGACTGAATTGATCCGCACCTGCAGATCCCCCGGCATGGCACGGCGAGCCAGCGCCGCCACCCCATAGTAGCGGGCAGCATCGGCGACCGTGGTGGATAGAATGTCGGCGACCTTGGCACTGCCTGCCGGTTTCGCCCCAGTTGGCCAGGGGATGCCACCATAGAAGGTGGCGGTCAGGCGGGCGGTGATCTTGATGGTACAGACCCGGCGCACCAGAGTTTTGAACTCTCCATTGTGCTCATAGGTGAAGGTCTGCTCGTGCGCCTCATACTCAGCGACCTTGATGTACTGCTCATAGGCGGCCTTGGTATCAGGATCTTCCCCCCGCAACAGCATGGTGCCGCCAAGCTCGGGCTCTGGCGCCGACAGCTCCTGAAAGGCGAGGATCATCCGCTGGCCCTTGTACTGGTCGCCGAGCAGATACATCCGCGCACTGACACCGGGCACCAGGTAGCTCTCGATGTCGTTTTTGACCGTGGCGCGAATATCGGTAGCGGTACCGGCAAAGGCGATCATGTTGACGTGGCTGTCGGCGGCATCCTTGCTCACCATGAAGTGAGAGCCCTGGTATACCTCCTGGGTATCCACCGCCACCCCGCAAAACACCTTACGGATATTGACCCGGCCTTGGGTACGGTCAAGGCGGGAGGTATCCGGGAAAAGGTTGTTCACCTGCCCATCGATCACCTTCTTGCCAGTCGGCAGGCCGCCGCCGTTGTCTTCATCAGTCAGCCGAGCAGACTCATAGATGACAATGTCTTTTGCTGTGATGGGCATTGTTTAAACCTCTGTTAAACGCAAAGTGATGGTGTATCCCAGTTCGGGAAAATCGGCCGAGTTCGAGACGTTCATATCAGGCAGCGCCTGGATGGGTACCTCTTCATGCCGCCAGAGCACCCGGTGCTGTTGCCCGAACAGGATGAGCGTCATCACCTCGGGAGTGCGCAGCAAGAGATAGAGAGCATCGAGCTCAGACCGTTTAGCGCGCCCGGTCAGCGTCATCGGGCGGCCCCCCTTCTTTAACCCTTGCTGAGCAATGAAATCGCCCGTCACGGCGTATTCCACGGATTGGCGCATGGGCGTCCAATCCCATTCATCAGTCCACTCCAGCTCGTCATCCAGGATGACCCCGTTAATCGTGTTCATGTCTGCCCCTCCTGGTAACGCCTCAACACATCCAGCAGGCCCGTTACCTGTTCCTGGGCCACATCAATCCGGGCAGAACGCTCACCCAACTGGATCACGATCGGCTGCAGTTGCCTGGTCACCTGGGCGGTGGGGGTCTGAACCTGGGGGAGAGTGGACACGGGAACGGGTGCGGCCGGTGTTGCTGACTTCTCCAGCTCCTTGGCTTGGGCCTTGTCGAGCTCCTCCTTGAGGCGGGCCCGCATGGCCTCCATCTCCTTCTGGAACTTCTCGCCGTAATACTTGCTCCACTCGCTATAGGCCGGAATGTCCTTGACCTTCTGGCTGTAGCGGGCCAGCTCATCCTCAACACCAGCCAAGGTATTGGCCAGCCCCTCGGCATTGCCGCGCAGGCCATTGAGATCCACGGTTTTGTAGTAGAAAGAACCGGCATTCACGGTGCGGGTGATATCGCCTCGACCACCGCCCCCGCCACTACTGGTGAGGCTGGCATTCGTCTGCTTGGCTTCATCCTGAACCCCTTTAAGCCCCGCCCGCATCGCATCGGTGGCCCCCTTGGCCCGTGCGGCGGCCTCGTCAAAACCATCACCAATGGCCGCGACGGCCTGCTTGGTATCGCCGCTCCCCCCTTTCACCTTGGCCATGGCATCGGCGGCGATGGCCATGGAGCGAGCCAGCGCATCCCCGGTGATTTTGCCCTGGGCGGCCAGTTGCTTCTGACGCTCGATCACCGCATCGATCTCGGCGGTGGTCTTGGCGCTGTTGTAGGCGGCGGCCAGCGCCTCCTCGATGGCGGCACTACTGGCACCCGTGTGTGCCACCAATACATCCAAGGCGCCGATGGTCTTCTGAAATCCCTCACCGATACGGCCATTGGCCTGCTCGAAATCGAGGCCGAGCACCTTAAACGCCTCAGCCAGTTTGGCTGGGCCATCAGCTGCGGTTTGCTTGGCCACCGCATTGATCTCGGCCAGATAATCACGGGTACTCTTGGCCTCATCACCCAGCGCTTTAACGGCTGCTGCACCCTTCTGCCAGCTTCCAGTGGCCTCGTCGTAATGCACCTTGCCCTCGGCGACCAGGCGATCGAGATCCGCCATGCTGGTGATGGCGAAACCGAGCTCTGTTGACAGGGCGGCAAACTGACCGTTGAGGCGGGCTTGAGTCTCGGAGCGCAGTGCCTGAGCCTCCCGGAGCGCCAGCTCAGCCTGCACCAGTTGGCGCAAGGCAGAGGCGAACTGGGTGATCTGGATGATGGATTCGACCGTCACGGCAGCCAGCAACCCCTTGACGGCCAAGCCCAGGGCCCTAACACCGATCGAGGCCGCTGCCGCTGCAGTTCCAGCAGTGGTCATGCCGCCTGCCGCTGTCGCTGTCGCCACCGGCATGGCGATAAACTGGGCATAAAGACCGCGCAGCTCGCCGATCCAGCTGGCAATTTTTAATCCCCACCAAGCCTGGGCCAGCACGGTCAGCGCGGTGCGCCACTCATAGAGGGTCTGGATCAGCGACTTGAGGGTTTCCCCCATGGAGATAAAGCCATCGGATAGGCGCTGCGCCCACTCCTGCAGGCGACCATCATTGGCCATCCTGTCGAATTCAGCGTTAAGGTTGGCCAGCTGGTTTTTGAGCCAGGCCAGCGCCCCACTCTCGGCCACCATCCGGTAAAACTTGGCGAGGTTGTCCTGGGCATTGGAGATAAGTCCGGAAAGCAGACTCATGTTGTCGGCAGCCGCCCCGCGCGATTGGGTGGCAATCTCATTCATCAGCGCAGAGATGGTCTCGCGGCCCAGCTTGCCTGCCTCAGAGAGCTTCTGTAGCTCGGCAGTATTCTTGCCAGTCACCTGCTCCAGCATCTGCCAGACCGGCACGCCCCGCTCAATCAGCTGCAGGATCTCCTCCCCCTGCAGCTTCTGCTTGGCCCAAGCTTGGCCGAGCGCCAGGGATATGCCCTGCACCTCTTCAAAACCGCCGCCCAACTTGAACGCTTGATCGACAATGCCCTGCATGGCCCCCGCCATGGGGTCGATGCCGAACGCTTTGAGCCGCACGAATACCTGGGTGACTTCACTGAGCTGCAGGGGGGTATTCTTGGCAAAGTCCTGGATCCAGGCTGACGCCTCTTT
This sequence comes from Aeromonas sp. Y318-3, assembly GCF_027706185.1. NCBI lineage: Bacteria > Pseudomonadati > Pseudomonadota > Gammaproteobacteria > Aeromonadales > Aeromonadaceae > Aeromonas > Aeromonas sp. Y318-3. Next base: position 43,308 of record NZ_JAPDCN010000008.1, on the reverse strand, counting down.
GCCACCGGCAATCGACCCCATCACTGCCTTGAGCTGCACATCGAGGCGCTCGGCCTGATCGCCAGTCTGGAACATGGCCATCAGTTGGCTGGTGAGGGTCTGGATACCGAACCAGGTACCGGCCATGGCCACTAGGCGGCCGGTCAGACTGCCGATGGCCCCTTGAAAACCACCGGCATGCTGCCCACCCTGGCTAAGCTCGCGGCCCAGTCGTTCGGTCTGGGCGACACTCTTGGTCAGCTCACGCTGCAGGCGCTGCTGTTCCTGGGCAAGATTCTTGGTGTCGAGCCCGGACTGCTTGAGCCCTGCGTGCAGGCGGGTATGACTGGCGGATTGAGCGACCAGCTGGCGCTCCAGCTGCTTGACCTCGGAAGTCAGCAACCGCTCTTGTTCGGCCAGCGCCTTGGCGTCACCGCTGCCCGCTTGCTGCTCGCGGCGCAACTGCTCCAGCTTGTCACGGCTGAGCACGGTCGCCAGTTCGAGCTGGGTCAGGGCGGCCTTTGAGTCATTGAACTGCTGGATCAGCGCCTGCTGGCTGCTTAACGATTCGAGGCTCTCGGCCAACTGCGCCGTTTCGGCGGCCGTCTCGTCTGAGATCGGGCCCAGCTCCTGCACCTCACCCGCCAACGCGGCCAGGTCTTCCCGGCCGGTGACTTTGGCCGCCAGCTCCAGGGCAAGTTTGAGGGTGGTAGAGGTGGACATGGGGCATTCCGATCAGATTCAGATATGCCCTATGGTAACGAATAGGGAGTGAACAGGGATTTATGGTGAATTACAGAGATATCTCACATGAATACCGTAGTCTTTCGATTAATCTACGAAGTTCGAGTCTACAGCCATAGGTCAAAACCAACATGGATGCATCCACAATTGTTTTCATTCACGAATATCTAACAGAGTTCTTCGCCGACAAAGATGATCCAATTAGCCCGCCGGGAGTGAAAAATTTGGGTACTATCGAGTCAGCTTCTGCACGACCTTTTTCAACAGTAGGTGGACAAGATGCCTATCCAACTATCTTTTTGAAGGCCGCATCTCTATGTCATAGCATTGCGGGAAATCACTCCTTCCATAATGGGAATAAACGAGCCGCGCTACTTGCTACTTTGTACTTCCTTAGTGAATATGGTTATTTGCTTGATCGGTGCAACGACGATGAAATGTACGAGTTCATGCGAGCAATAGCCGCACACGAAATCTGCCAAGACCGAAATGATGAAGTGCCAATAATTGCCGAATGGCTTGAGCGACATTCTAGAAGGCAACAAAAGGGGGAAAAACCTCTTAAACTATCCGACCTTCGTGAATCTCTCGGGCGATTTGGTTATGAACTCAATGACTTGGGACATAAGCTAGATATCATCGATAACCAAGGAAACATTGTAGAAACCATCCTCAAGAAAGGGGCCCGTGGCTTTGAGGACTACGACCAACCATACATCGCAGGAATAAGAAAACGCCTTGGACTTACTGCCGAAGAAGGCGTTGATAGTGCACGTTTCTACGGCCAGAAAGGTATTTCTGATGACCTGAATCAATTCATGACGCTGCGCATTGAAGTGATGAAACGTCTGGCACAGATTTAACATCAAGCATCCATTTGGCGACACATAAAATGGCGGGATTCCCCGCCATTTTCTTTCCACACATCACACTGTCACTGGCCGATCCACATAGAAGGGGGCGGTCTCGCCATCCACGGCCAGCAGCTCCCCCTCCAGCTCGATCTCGATGGGCTTGTCGCTCATAAAGTCCACCGCCTTCTTGGGGGACAAGCTGGCACGGGGCACTGTCAGTTTGATGGCTTCGCCACTGACGATACTGCGGCCATCAAGCAGCAGTCGCGCCTTGATCTCCGGCTGGATGTTGCCCGCGATGCGGGTACCGGTCACCGCGTTATAGGTACCGCTGACCGTCAAGCTGCCGCCGTCCGCCACCGAGCCACCCTTGATCGCCCGTACCAGCCCGAGCGCATAGTTGACCTCGATATCGGTACCCACTACCAGCGCCGTGGCCCCTTCCTTGATGGCCAGACCGGTTGCGGCAATATTACTCTTGCCAAGCTGGGCCCACTTCGGATAGGCGGGCAGGGTCACCGGCAGATCAGTCAGCGTCCCGGCCCCCTGATTGATGGGGCTCTCCAGCCCCATAAAGGCGGCGGCCAGCAGCACGGGCGGGATCTCGGTGGTCTTGATGGTGACCATGGCAGGCTTGGGAATGTGGTAGTTCTCCCGCGCCTGACCGTATTGCCCCTTGCGCTTGCTGGGAATAGAAATCTTCTGGCTGTCGGGTTTCACTTCCAGGCTATCCACATCGATGGGGCCAATCACCCCGGCCGAGACCCCGTTGGTAAAGGTCTCGATAAAGAGATCCCCTTCCAGGTGCAGTGTTTCGCTCATCATCGCTCTCCTTTGAATTTCACTCGGGTAGTAAAGGCAAGCGGCAAATAAGCCGCACCGCCGCTGTAACTGGGTTTTACCGGTGGGGTGACCCGGCGAAAGGTACTATCACCACATGCTCGCCCACTGACGGCCTGCAGGATGCGGGCAAGCCACACTCCGGCACTGACCTTCTTGGGGCTGGCACGATGCACCAGCACCAGCAACCAGAGCTGATCAAAGCTGCTGGCCCGGCCTGACTGGGTGCCTTCGCTCTCACGTTCGCCCTGATAGACCACATGCACCGCCGGACTGTGCTGGCCCAGGTTGGCGATGGCCGCCACATCGGTGGCCACAAACACCTCCTTGAGCCCCTTGGTTTTCAGGGGGGTCAGCAGCTCACGCAGCCGCTCGCCCGCCTGCAGGTAGTCGAGTTCGGTACCAGACTGGTTGGCGGGTTGGCTCATAGAAAGCCCCCCTTATCCCGCCCGAACACCCGCCCATCCGACTGCAGTTGAGCCAGGTTCTGGCTCTCCAGGGTGGCGCCATCGGATGCCAACCCCAGCGCCAGCTCCCCCTTGCCAACCGATTTCAGAAAGGCCAGGGCCGCCTCATTGCGCTTGGCTATCTGCTCTGGGGCCTGTTCACCATAGAGACGGTGACGGGCGATATCGGCGCAGATAGGTACCAGAGCACTCGGGATATGGGCCAGCGGCAAGGGATAGCGACCCGCCAGATAGCCATCGATCAAGGCGCCTGCATCCTGCAGGGCGATGGTGATGGCCGCCTGATCCAGCTCACCGGTCGGCGTCATGGCTAGGCGCAGCAACTCGGCCTCGCCAAAGCGGATCACCATGTCATTGACGCTGGCGTACATATCACTGCTCTCCGTTCTGGCCAGATGACTGCTCATCCTTGACCGGGTATTGCACTTCGGTCGCGGCGATCGCTGTCACCAGTTCGGCCTTCTTGAGCTTGGCCGCCTCCGGGATACCCATCTGCAGTGCCAGCTCGCGCAGCTCATCGACCTTCATCTCGGCCAGCGGCGTGACCTTGCCAGCCAAGGTGGCAACCCCTGCCAGATAGCCCGAACCGGTCAGGACGCCCAGTGTTGCGTCCAGATCCCCAGGCGCCGATGGTGCATCACCTGCCTGAAGGCTGGTGTCTTCAGCCAACCGGACGACCACCAGACGCGGGTCGTTCTCCAGGGTCGTGCACTGCTCAGGCGACACAACCATCTCAGACTTGCCCGGTACAATCGGCAGGCCCGCGCGAAAATAGACCTGACGAACTGTTGACGTAATCCCCACTCGAATAGCCAGTTCCATCTCTTGTTCCATCTCATGTTTTCCTCGTCGTATCTGATAGAGAGGCTGTTTAAACCGGGGGTTAAACAGTGCCTGGCAGCTGTTTAACCCCGCTTTAAACAGGCATAAAGCAGGGTTATAGGTAGTCAGCCACCACCAGCTCCAACTTGCCTTTCAGCTCGTTGCTGCTGCTGTTCGACAGCTCTCGCTCCAGCATCTGGGTCGCCAGCTTCTCAAGGGAGGGGTGTACCACCAACATGGTGGCCTTCACCCCAAGCTTGCGGCCGCCATCAGCCTGAAACTCCCGCATCTTGGAGTAGGCATCCCACAGGTTGTCGGGGTTCAGCGCCCGCTTGTTGGCAAAGGCCAACTGCCAGAAGCCAAAGCCTGCGGCATCGCGGCAATCGACCCCGTAACGGAACTCCTTGCGGGTGAATACCGCCTCGTCATCGATCTTGGTCATGGCAATCAGCTGCGGCGACTTGCGATCCTGGAAGATGACCGGCTTGAGGGCGCGGCTGGTATCGAGCAGGAACCAGGGCTCCCCCGAGTAACCGGCATCCACCACCACGTTGGCAGTCATCACAGGGGTACCGGTGCCATCGGCCTTGGGATAGACCGGGTGATCGGTGTCGAAGAAATACTGACTGTCATAGCAAGGCGTGGTGAAGCCAGCACCGAGCAGACCGAAACAGAGCTCATCGGGGTGAATGCCCGCCGAACGGCCCATCTCGGCAAACATCGGCGCGTAGATACCCAGCTCGTCATCTTCGATATCGTTGCGATCGACGCCGACGGTGGCCTCGAAGTCTTCGTTGACGATCTGGTAACCGTGCGCCTTCATCGACTCGATCACCCGATCACCGACCCACTTGCGCAGATTGGGGAACTTGCCCAACCAGCCATAGGTGTTGGACTTGGTAGTCGATTTGATCACGGTGGCGATCTTGGTGTACTGGGCAGGCGCTTCACTCTTGGCGTCTTCAAAGTTCTTCTTGAAGCCGGTGAAGAGGGACTGCAACAGCGCGGGTGTAATCATGGCCATACGGGTGTTCCTTCTCTGGATAAATGGCGTGGTAGGGTCTGCGCTTAAGCCTGCTTGGCCTTGGCAAACTCTTCGTGGCTGATACCGAGCTGGTCGGCGGCATACTTGTCATCCGCCGAGAGCACCGCATCCCCCTTCTTCTCGGGCAGGGTCACCTGAGTGGTCTGGCTGGCGGACAGTGCGGCAATCGCCGGACGGGGCTCCAGCAACGCCTTGAGGGCAGCCACCCCTTTCTGGGCGGCATAGGCGGTCAGATACTCCTCTTCGGCGGCAACCACCTTGCCCTGGGTACGGGCTTCCTTGATCAGGGTTGCGGCATCCGTGGTCTCCACCTTGGCGCTTAAGCTCGCCACCTGAGTCACCAGGGCGTTATAGGTCGCCACCGGCACGAATTGCGCCAGGTCAACTTGGCCACCCGGCTGCGCTTTGAGCGCGGCCAGCGATGCCTTCTCGGCGGTGAGTGCCGCCTCCAGCTCCGGCGCTTTCTTGGCGCTGGCCTGCAGGCTGTCGAGCTCGGTGAGCGCCTTCTGCAGTTGTTCGTCAGTGGGATCGCCGGTCAGCTCGATGCCGAGCTTGGCCAACAGCTTTTTCAGCAGTTCATTCATGGATGTCTCCTTGGAGGGGTTGGCCAGCTGGCCAGGTTGGGAAGCGGGTAGCGCACTGAGCGCCGCCAGCGCCTGCATACCCACCACACCGGGATCATTGGTGATGGCGGCCATCCGCAGCTCCAGCGGGCGGCCCTGGGCGTCATAGGGAAAGACGGCAGAAAGGAATCGGTACTCTTTGGCAGCCACCAGGGCAGCGGCACGATCCGTCCAGCGCGGTTTGATAAAGAGGCCCAGCCCCTCGCGCCATTCGATCTCGTCACCGTTGAACCAACCGGCTGCCGGGGCCTCCTTGCCAGTCTTTTCGATATGGAGGGTCTGGTGGTCATAGTCGATCAGGATGTCTTGCCCGAGCGCTTTGGCTCGATTGATCAGGGTGGTGGCGATGCTCTTGTCGAGCTGCCAATGGCCACCAGGAACATCAAAGGGGCGACCATCGCGGGCCTTGAACGGGCCGACCGGCAGCAACTGGTACCAACCGTCGTCGCTCGGGACAATGGCTGCATCGAGCACGGCCAACCCCAGGGCGGTTGGCCTTGCATTCAAGATGGCCACGGCAATGGCGGAACTGGTGGCAGATAGGGACATCACTCTCACTCCGGCTGGTCACAGCAAACCTCATTGCGGCCAGTGTCATCGAACTGAGAATTGGGTGGGGTTTATGGTGGGTTACTGCATCACGGGATGGATCGGAGGGTAAGCTGGGGGGCGGCGATACTGTTTAATGGTGTTTAAACGCCATTTTCCTGACCTATTGAGAGGGTAGACATGCCATCGTAGCCGCAAGGGGGCACCAGAGGCGCCCAGAAGCTCACGGAGCCTCGATGACCAAATATCCCTCCAGCGTCTCCAGCACGCTCTGTTTATCCCCTTCTGACAGCCCCAGAACACGGCGCTCTGGTAGGTTGATCTCGGGACGACTGAACTGGTGGGCGGCACCGTATACCATGGGCGTACCAAAGTAGAGGGTCTGGGGATCGACCTGATAGTTGAGGGTATCGCGCAGATCGTCGTTCAGACGCAGTATCTCATCGGCATGGCGCGGCTTGCGAGCGCGGTACTTCTCCGAGAGCGGGGCCCAGGGTTCCCCTTCCGGGCTCTCTTGGGCATCCCAGCGATCCCGGTGCGACAGCATCAATCCTTCGCCAATATCGGCCAGCGGCTCACTAAGATCACCGGTTTGCTGGTAGAGCTTGGCCAGCAGTTCGTGGGCATCGGCCACCCCGTGGTGGCTGATGGCAATAAAGCTACCGGCCATCAGGCATCCTCCTCCATCCCTATCATGTAGGCGAATGCCTGTTCATCGGCATTGAGCAATGCTGCAGACCAGAGATCCCCCAGATACTCGGCCTCTTTGCCAGATGCCTTGGCACAAAGTGATGCCAACGTTTTGACATCATCCAGCGTTAGCAGATCACCCGACTCAAACAAGGCGTTTGCTTGCTCCAATAGCTTCATTGTTCACTCCTTGCCATCGTCATTTGGATTTGGTGGTAGCCTGGGCGGCCTTTGTCAGCATGGCTTCGACTTGGGCGGCCAGCTCTGGGTAGTGCTCCATCAACTGCTCTCTGGCCAGAACCCACGCGGCAAATGCTTCTGCAGCCTTTTCGCGGCGACTCTTGGCGCCATATTCAGTCAGCAATCCCAGCCTGCTGAGATCCGGCTCTCCTGCCCAAAAGTGAACTTGATGGCCAAGCTCATGCAACCAGGTAGAGATGCGCTGGGCAGCGGGCCCCAGGGTGTCACCAACATTAGACGATATACTCCAGTGTAAGCGGAATGAGTCCCCACTGCTACCGCGTGGCTGCCAGGTTCGTGGGCCCTGGTTAGCCTTGGCATCCGAGATAACTTGAGCAACCGCCGCCTGTACTGCCTGCATATCCACACCACCCAGCTTATCGCTGGCTGCCACTTTAATCACCACATGGTCGGCCTGTGCAAAGGTAAAGCCGTTGGTCTTGGTTGCTCCACGCAAGGTGTACCAAGCCCTGACGCTATTAGGATCCATCCCCAGATATTCACCTATCGCAGGTGCTACCTTCAGGCTGGCAGCCCCTTTCCCCATCTCGCTCTGCTTGATAAACAGCGTTTTGACCGGATGCGCCTTGAGGAACGCCGCCAAGGGTTCGCGCTGGGGAGCTGGCAACTGGGTCAGCAGATCACTCAGCCCTTGGGCGGTGACACCTTTGACACTGGAGAAGGCGCTCTCCACTATCCGCTCTGGCAGGCGCTCGGCCAACGCAGGCTTGGCCGCTTCGCGCTTGGTCACCACCTTGGTCAGGTCGGCCGGAGTCTGGGGCCGATAATCAAAGCCGGGGTCGATACCTCTGGGGATCTTGTGCAACTCCCCGGTGGCCTTGTCCACCCACTCATATTCGCCATCGTCCGGGGCCTTGCCGACCACCAAGCCACGCCGCTTGAGGTCTGCCTCGGAGAGCAGAAACTTCTTGCACTTGCAGCCATAGCCATTGCTGGGGCTGTGCGTCTCCCACCAGGGGTGATCAACCGGCAGCACCAGGTTGTTCCACTTGAGGTGCAACTCCCTGGGGTGCTCGGAGTCCCCATGACGATAGAGCGCATAGGGGCGTTTGTGCTTGATACGCTGGATCTGCTCTTCACGCCCGGCGTTATAGCTCTGGCGCAGGTTGGTCTCGAAGATGACGCGGGAGCGCCACGACGCCGGGCCGGTATGCTCCCAACCGTGGCGGGCCACAATCTCCTTGAACGCCTTCTGAAAGGCCCCGATGGATTGCCCTTCACTGATCGCCTTGTCTACCGCCCCGCGCAGGTCAGCCAGCAGATCGGTCTTGGTGGCCCCCGCCACCATAAAGGCGCGGTTATGGGCATCGCGCCACACATCGGCCCAGCGTTCGCTCGGCATATCGAGCTTCTGGCGAAAGAAGGCGATCGCCTCGGCAAAGGACAAGGAACCATAGCGAACGGGCATCAGCGGCCCTCCTCCATCTCAAGCATACCGAGCAGCTCGCTGGCGGCGATGGCTTGCGCCATCAGCGCCCCCAGCTCGTCATGGCTGAGCTCTGGTTCCAGCGCCAACAAGCCATCCCGGATCTCTTCCAGGGTAGTGGCCTGCATCACCAGCGCCTGGACAGCATCGGTCATCCCAGCCAGCAGAGGGGCCGCCTCGGCCTGCAGCCGGGCCAACTGAGCATCGTTGTTATCCCCCTTGTCGGCCTCACCTTTACTTGCAGCCAGCGCGGCCAGTCCCTTTGCCTTGAGCGCGGCCTCTCCCTGCCCGGCCTGTTTGTCAACAATGATCAGTACCTCCTCCCCCTCTTTGGGGGCCGGGATCTGCAACTTATCCCGTACCCACTGCGCCGGGATCTGCATTCCCATCCCCACCAGGGCCCGCAGCGGATAGGCCAAATCGCGCATATCCTCCGGCTCGGTCACATCAAACTCCAACCGGGGGCAACGGCGCGGCCCCTGGTAGCTCTTGCCGTTCAGGGCATAGAGCGGATAAACCAGATCGCGGGTCAGGGTGGCGGCCAGCTGGCGCAGGTCGGCATCCCGAACCTCCTGGCGCACCTCGTTATGGACATTGCCCAGGGCATTGGTCGAGCTCTTACCATCGGCTTGTGAGGTCAAAGTGCCCCCCAGAATGGCCTTGCTCATGGAACGCTCGCACCAATCCATCATCACCACGAAGGGATCAGCCTGACCACTGGCGGCGTTCTGGAACTCAATCTCCATCCCGCGCGGGATAATGCCCCCGGCGTTATGACCGATGGAGAGCACCGCCTGCAGCAGGGTGGCCTTCTCTTTCTCGGTCGCCCCTTCCGGGTATTTCCCCAGCCGCACCGGCAGGCCGTAGATCTCCAGAAACTCGGCAAGATCCCGCACACTGTAGTTCTTGAACAGGAACGGCCAGACCAAGGTGCGGACAAGGCCGGTGCGGGCCAGATACCCCGATTTGGACTTGGCCTTGTGCAGCAGCCAGCCAAACGGGTTGAGAGCAACCCCTTCCTGGCTGCCGTCTCGCAAGCGCAGCTGATTGCGATCGTCCGGGTGGGTCTGGAACCAGGCAGGGTCGCGCCAGATGATACCCTTGGGGATTTGCAGCCCCTCGACCATCTCCCAGCCGCTGAACTCCTGGGCACTGAACCCCTTGAGGATCCCGTCGGTGGCGTCAAAGATGGCATCATCCAACCAGGTGAAGTCCTCCAGCAGCTCCCGGATAAGCTCGGCATCACGCTTCTCGGCCGGGGTGGCGTTGCGGGGTGGCTCGATTGTCCAGCTCACCCCAAGCAGGGCACGGCGGCGTTTGCCGAGCTCGCTCTGCAGGTGGGCATCCTTCTCCTCCATGTCTTCGGCCAGCTCGCACTGGGCGATCAGGCCACCCTCCTCGGCCTCTTTCAGCGCCGCAGCCGCTTTGCCTGGGGTCAGCCCGATGGTCGGATGATCGCTGTAGTGACGGCGCAGCTGGGCCAACTTGGCATCGTTCTCGGTCTGTGGCTCTTTTTCCAGGCTCATGGCTTTGCCATGGATATCAATGATCCTGCCCATTACCAGGCTCCTCGCTCATATCGGTGATAGTCATCGTTGTTGTCGCTGCCATGGTCATCACGTTTACCTGGTAGTGGGGTGAACTCGATGGCTCCCCCCTCCATCCAGCTGGCCCGCACCGCCATGGCCAAGGCCACCGCAAAGTCACCGTGGCGCTGTTGGCCCCCTTGGCCGGTGTTCTTGCCCTTGTCGATCTTGGGGATGCCGTTGATGACCTGGATTTTTCCCAAGTCATCCTGCACGTCCGCATGGCGCGGGATGGTCAGGTTGCCATCCTCAAATTCTGCCTTGAGCTTGGGCATCCACTCCCGATACCAGGGGTCATTGAGCATCACGCACTCGATCATGCTGGCCCCCCAGCGCAATCTGGCAGCCTCTGCCAGATAGCCGCCGTTACCGGTGGCATCGAAGGCCGCCGCCGTGAAACGCTGCAACCCCTGCAGCAGGTAGAACAGGATCTGGCGCTGACTCTCATAGGGGGCATTGACCAGCTCCACCACAAATGGCACCCGTTTGCGCAAGTTGGTTGCAATGGAGAGCGGCACGAACACCGACAAGTCCCCCTTGCGGGCGAAGTCCTCTCCAAACGCATGACGACAACTGTGATCAAGCGCTTCCAGACAGGGCTTGAGGTTCTCCTCGCACCAGATATCCACCAGCGCCTTGCGGGCTTCCTCGCTCGAGAGCTCGAAGTCTTTGGGGGCGGTAAAGCGCAGGATGGGGATATCCGGTTGCATCGCACGCTCAATCAGGGTGCGCTTGATATAGACGCCACTGCTCTGCTTGGGTACGCAGAAATACTCCTCAAGGGCATCCTCTTCGGTGGCGGTGGCCTTGAGCAGCCCCGCCTTCCAGGCGTCCTCAGCTTCCTGTGTCCAAAGGCCACCCTTGACCTGGCAGATCCGGCGATAGAGTCCCTGGCGGCAGGCATCGTCCAGGCTGATGGTATGAATGGAATACTCTTTGCGGCCCGCTCGGCTGTCGTTTACCAGCTGGTTAAACAGGTTATCGACACCGTTATGGGTACTGATCAACCGCACCTTGGCGCCCCACATGGTCAGCGCCATGGCGGCCTTCAACACCTCGGCCAGTCGGTCGTGGAATGCGGCCTCGTCGATGGTCACATTGCCCTGCATCCCCCGCAGGTTGGAGGGGTTGCTGGAGAGCGCCTGCACCTTGAAGCCAGAGGCGAAATAGACCACGAAGGTGAGGATCGCCTTGTCCTCGTCGTCGGTGAACACCTCCTCCTGGATCTCACCGGCCGCCTTGTTGTACGCCTTGGCCCACATCGCCACCGCATCGATAAACTCGCGGGCCATCTCCTTGTTACTGCCCACATAGAAGTGGTGGCAACCGCCAGCCGTCTTGGTCTTGGAGGCCGTCAGGGCCGCGTCGGCCGCCTCCGCCCAGGTGATACCGGTACGGCGGCTCTTCTCGGCGATCTTGAGCGGGCTCTCGTCGGCAATCCAGATGCGCTGGTACGGCAGCAACACCTCGTCGGGGTTGTATTCGGTACCCAGGGTCTGGGCCAACTGCTGGGCGATCGTGCTCATCAGGCAATCCCCAGGATTTCGCGGCGTATCTCGGCGGCGGCTTCGCCGCTCAAGCCCGCCTGAGTCACGATGGCTTCAGTCTTGGCGGCGATCTCTTCGGCAAATGCCTGGCGGATCTCTTTCTCCCGCTTGTGACTCTGCATCGCGGTCGATTCGAGCCGCTGGGCCGCCAGCATGGCGTTCTTCAGCATGTCGATATCCACCGCCTCCTCCGGGTTCTGCACCTGAGCCAGCATCGCCTTGAACAACTGGGAACGGCCCAGCTCCAGAATGAGCTTGGTGGTCTCCCCCATCGGCTTGTCACCAAGCTGGGAGGTCAAGGCGGCCGTGGTTTCGCGCAAATCCCGCAGGTGCTGGCCGACCTGTTCAACCTGGCTGGCATGACGGCTTAACCCGGAGCGGGAGAGCTTGAGATCATCGGGCAACCCCGCCTCCTCGATCAGGCCGTTGATTTCATCCAGGATGGCGGCCTGACTGTTGCCCTTGTCCCGCAGCATCTCGTTGAGCGCGTTGCGGATGGACTCAGGCAGCAGCCACACCTTGCTGGCGCGGCCTCGGGTCGGTTTCTCGGCCATGCTTAATCCTCCGCTCGGGGCTTCTTGACGCCGGGCACCGTTGCCCGGCCCTCTGCCGCGTCCTGGCCCCGACCGGTCAAGTGAGCCACCTGCACCGTGGCCAGTCGCTCGATGCGCACCAGCCCCTGCTCTTCCAGCCAGGCCAGCAGGGTCTTCACCCGATCCCGCGTCACCCGGCCGGTTCCCAGCTGGTCGAGGCAGTCATTGAGGATTGACTCGTTGGCGGCACCACCGATATCCAGCAGGGAGCGCAGGATCACCAGCCGCTGCTGGGCGTCCAATATTTGTTGAATGCTCATGCCTGCTCCTTAAGTGCGATTGGTCGCGGCAGCCTGATGAAACACTGCTGGGCCTCCCATAACAGAACCGCTTGAATACTCATGCCTTCTCCTTGAGTTCATTTTCCAACAGCAGATCGGCAAGGCGACGGGCTTGGCGCAGCTCCGGCTTCACCTCCCGCAACTCCCCCCGCAACTCGCTGATCTCCAACTGCAGCTTGTGCAGCTCACGCTCGCTCGGCAGGTCAGCCAGTACCTGCTCCACCCGCTGGACTCTCTGCACCAGGGCAGTGAGGTCTTCGCGCTTGGCGTAGGTTTTGGAGAGCAAGATGATGACCACCAGACCCACCAGGCTGGCCAACGCATAGAGCGGGCCCCAGTTCTTAACGATGAATTCCCACACGGGTCGCCTCCTTGCGCTCATACAGGGTCTGGCACTCGATACAGCGCTCGGCACCAGGCTCGGCTGCAAGGCGGGAGGGCGGGATGGCTTCGTCACAATCGCAGCAGATACCATCGCCGTGTGGCCTTGCCCTGTTCTGGTGGGCTTCGATAATGCGCCCAGTCCGATCGGCATCGGCCTGCTGGGCGCGGTCTATGAGGTTTGTCACATGACCTCTCTTACTTGACGGTATGAGTCGCCTTGATGCGGCCCCAGATGGCGAGCAGGCCACCCACCGCACTGGCCAGATCCACCAAGGTGGATGCCAAGCTGGCTTGGGTACCCGCATCGACCGGCACACCGAACAGGCCCGCAATACCGGCCCCCACGGCAATCACACCGCCGATCACGGTGCGGCTTTTGAAGGCAGACTTCGCTTGAGGTAACAGGGAATCAGGCATGATGGACTTCCTTTTGTTGAGGTTGGGAATGACGGGCACGGGCCCGCAGGCGATCCAGTTCGGTCACCGAACGCAACCCTTTCTCGAACAGGGATTGACGGGTCTGGTGGTGGCTATAGAGCGGGATCGCCTTCGGGTCAGCGATCTGATTGGCCAGAGCGGCCTTGAGATGGGCTTTGCGCCCATCCTTGAAGCAAGCGAGATAACGGGGGTTCTTGAGCTCAGGGATGCCAAAGCAGCCCGCAGCCTGGATCGCGGCCGCCGACTTCTGTTGCTTGATGGTCAGCACGCTCATGCCACCACCTCGCCAACCACGTCGGAAAGGAGGTAGCTCTGCAGACGCAGCAGCCGGTTGATCCAGCCATCGGCATTGGCCCACTGGCTCGGGTCTTTGCGCACAATGCCGTGCATGAAGCTGGCTCGCTGCATCATCAGCGCCAGCAGGAACGGGCCTTCGCCCTTGGCGCCCAGTTGCTGTTTGAGCCTGCCAATCGACACCGGGCCAAGGCGGCCATCTGCCATCACCCCCAAGACCTGCTGCAGCTGTTGGATGGCGCGTTTCGGCCCGTGATGCACCGCTGCATCAAACACGGCGATAGAGATGGCCGGGCTTAAGCTCGCAATCAGGTCACAGCGGGCGGGCGCCCAGTAGTTCTGGCGGTAAAAGGGCTCGGTATGGGCCGGGGTCAAATCACCGATAGCAATATCGGGTACCCCATCCCGATCGAGGTCGGCCATGCCGTCCTTCTTGCCATCGGCGGCATCGGCGATGCCGTACTTGGTATGACCACCACGGTCGGCGGGATGGTTGACTTCGCCCCCTTCCACATCGGGACGAAGCAGCCATTTAAGTGCGAGTGATAACATAAAGGCCCCTCGGTGAACTGCGTTATCAGCAGCGTACCGAGGGGCCTCTATGGCATGGGTTTATGGTGGGTTAGTACAGTGGTCTATTCAAAATTCATAGGAAGCTGGCGAAACGCAGTAATGTGTTCCAACACTTCATCAATGACATACTCAGAACGAATTTTGTTACCTTCTAACCACTGAGTTTTGGTGTACCTAACACGTAAGGTATCCCCGCTGCAGAATGCCTCTTGGCCAGAAGCAACTCTTGCAGTAAATCGATCATCCTCAACCAGAGCATAAATCTCTGCTGTTCCATCATGGAAACGCCACTTATTATCATCCTTGAACGTTAAAGAGACCAACCGAAACAGCCCTGTTCCACTGGTCGTCTCTGGCGTCACGTCCTCTGGCTTGGGTGAGTTAAACCATTCCCGCTCAGATTTGAGCACTTTGAGGTTCGTTGAACCTTCAATACCTGTTGAGAACAGCTCAATCCCTTCCTCAGCAAGTGGTGCCATCACCCCTTCCAAGGATTGCCGAACCTCATAAGAGCGGTACAAATCCAACACTGGGCGATCAATCTCAATTCGCTGATCCCCCACAATAACGATGACAGTATCTTGGTTAACGATCTCAACGCGATCGACACGACGGCCTTGTAGCATTTTAATCAAGTGTAACAGCCCGTTTTTAGCTGTAGCCACACCTGTCACACCAACGCCCAAATACGCAAGTAAATTGAGCACGGCGGTCGAATCATTACCAGTTAACAGGTCTTTGGTTTGTTGCCATAGATCGGAGGCAACAACAGCGATGTCAACACCGAATGACCCAGCTACAAAAGAGGCATCAACTCGTGCTTGAACACGGAACTTGGGGCCATTAACAAGCTTGTTGGCTTGCTCCAACATCTGCCCCATTGCCATTAATGCAGGAGCGATAACTTTCACATCCATTTGATGCCCTTGTAACGCTGGGCCATCGTAAAAGAATCTGAATTTCATATCTTGCTCATCTGCCATCCAAGCTCTCGCTTTCAGTGTATCAACCTAACGGGCGCCGATGGTATATGACGGCGCTTGCATTTTTCAACAATTACTCCATTACCAACTTTTTGTGTAAACAAAAAAACCGCCGTAGCGGTTTTCTTGTGATTAATGTGAGTCGCATCGCTATTGATAGCCAAACAGGTCAGGTTGATGGCGGCGGCGGGTCAGTTCGCGCTGTTCGGCCACCACCGCATAGGTCTGTGGCACTGAGAGGCCATGCTTACGGGCCAGCACATCGATATTCCGCCCATTGAACTCGTCCCAGATAGCCCGGTCACGTAACGCGGCCTTGAGATGATCCCCCGTGGGGATGTAGTAGGCACGGCCCCCCATGTAATGGGCCTGTACCAGCGCCAACTTGCGGGCCTGAGCCTTGGCCAGCTCCAGCTCCATTCCCCCTCTGACCAACTCGCAGGCCAGCACATCGACCAACTCTGCCAGGGCTTTGGGCCATTTGGCCGTCAGTTCGGTGGTCGGGATCTGATCCAGGCGATCGACAAGCTGCCCCAGCGACTCATGATCATCGGCGAACAGGTCGAGATTTTCAGCGTTAGCGTCCATCATTCATCTCCTCAAACGCCGCCACAACGGCCTGATAACCGGCCACTCGCCCGGACTTCTCATTGGTGGGGACGGTTTTCTCGGCCGCGACAAGGCGGGCAACCAGCTCCCGCTTGTGCCAGTTTTTCAGTGACTCAAGCACCTGGTACGCCAACCCATCTGTGAGCCAGGCCACCTCTGCCACGCCGATGCCGTTGTTAAGCCGCACCGTTTGCCGCTCAACATAGTGATTCAAGGCCGTCTCACTGCCATCGCGCAGCAGGCCATGGCGGTGCATGGTGATCCATACAGCCCGGATCACGTTTATCTCGGCGGTTTTGGCATGAGCCCCACGGGCCGGGCTTAAACGCTTGTGCCCTCCCGCTTTAACAGCCCCTTTAACAGGGCGTTTAACCGTCGGTTTAAACCCTGCCCCCTTCATAGCCAGCAGCACCTTGTCCAGCTCCGGGATCGTCAACTCGGCCGCCGAACGCTTGCCGCTCTGCTGCTCCAGCAACGCCCGATAGGTCTCCTCATCGAGCCCCAGGGTGCGCCTGCCAACCTGAACCAGACGGATCAAGCGGGTACGATCACCACTCTGCGCAGCATTTGGCTGATTGTTAGCTAAGGTGTTCAATTTCCCCTCCCCGTCTTTTTCATCCAGATTTGCCCGGCCGCCATCACATCCGGCCCACTGCGCCACTGAGGGCAATGGCTATCGAGCCACTGCTCTGCCTGCTGCTGGCTCAGGTTGCCAAACTTCATCACGTAGGCCAGCAGTCGTTGCCAGTTAGACATAGCCATGGCTGGCCTCCAGCGCCACCGCTCTGGCTTGCTGCAGTTCAGCCACCAGTTGCCAGCGCATCTGGCTTGCTTCCCCCGCCAGGGCAAATAGCCCTTGGGCGCGGGCCTCTCGAATAAACTGTTTGAGCTGTTTGCACACAGCCCGTTTTTCAGCGGCCGCCAGTGCAATGGCTGCGGTGCTGAATATCTTGGTAAGCCGAATATCCATCTCTGTTTTAGTCATCGCCGTGCTCCTTTATCGAGGCGGTGAAGACCTGGGCCCAGGTCGGCTGCTCATCAGTGCCCGATCACCACATCGGGCAGACAGGGAGGCATCGCCGCCCTGTTTCGCATCGGGCCATTACTCGAACTGCAGTGGCTTCGCCCCTTGATACTCCTCGACATTGAGGGGGGCAGGCCCCAGCCCCAGCGCCCAGAGCAGGGCGGCCTTGATGCCATCCTCATAGGTGTCGTCGGGGTAGCAGGTGCCCTCGGTTTCAGTGATCTGCTCACAGAGCTGCAGTTGCTCCTCGGCCATATCCACGTTGATTTCCATCGCGTCTCCCTCCTTTACAACTTGGCCAGATCCAGGCTCATCTGGATGTAACGCCCCTGGGCGTCACGCTCATAGAGCCGCAGATATTGGCTGGTACCGGTCACTTGAATGGCATCGGCGATCGCCTGCATGGCCTGCTCCCAGTCGGCGTCTTCGATGTTGAGCTGACGCAGGGAGAGCACCTGGTTAACGTCGATATGACCGGCTTTGGAAACCCGAAAAGCGTGGTCAACCAGGGCCCGCAGTTTAGGACTGGCCCCATCGCTCCAGCGGGCGATGCACTGGTCAATTAGCACCTTGGCAGCCTGGATCCGTTCATCAAATTTGCGGTGCTCCCCCACGGCCCGGATCAGCTTGTAACGGCCGTCGAAACTGAGCAGGGTCACGTTGCCCTTGGCGCCGCCCCACGCCACGCCGTACTGCTCGGATGACAGGTCAACAAAGTCGTTGATCTGCTGCATGGCGCCAATTTTGAAGGCGGCCAGCTGCGAACGCTGCTCGCGGGCTGCCGCAATGATGCCCATCACCACTTCATCGCGCAGCTTGTCAGCCGGAGTGATCAGGTTTTCCGGTACCCAGTGCCCTTGGGCGTTCTGACGCATCGGGGTGGTACTGCCGGTTTGTGCTTCTTGCATAGGGTTCTCCTTAATGGATCTTGTTGCTGCCGGGCATCTGATAGCACACGGCGGCAGCCTGCTGTTTCGCTGGGCCGAGTACCTGCTCTTCCAGGTGAGTCGCACGGCAAAATTCGAGGAACTTGGGTAATTGACGCAGCACGACCTTGGCCAGTGCTTCGTCTTCGATATCGAGCTCTATCTTGGCCATCTCCATTCTCCTTATTGGCGCCAGTGCAGCAGGCAGCCGCCAAAGCGCACCAGGGCGACCTCCCGAACCACGCCAGCCAGGCATTCGCGGCTTAACACGGCGCGGGCCTTCATCGCTTGTGGCAAAGGGCCAGTGACGGCCAGCAGCGGGGTGTGGCGCACCTGACTGGTGCGGACTTCATATCCTCTGGCCGTCAACCAGTGGCTGAGCTGTTCGGCAGTTTTGTGCAAATTGCTGCGCAGATTCTTTTTCATCCCGTTCTCCTTGTGATTCATCACCGGGCCCACTGCTTATTCCGAGCCCAACCCCCGCCAACCGTTATTTGCCTTCTTGCTTGTCGAGCAGTCGGTTGTATTTGATACCCATGATTTTCAGCTCTTCCGCCAGCAGCTCACTCAGGATGCGCAGCGACGAACTGGCATTGTCGCCATCGCTCTTGGCCTGACGGCGTAACCTGGAGAGGGTCGCCTCGGCGTCATAGCGAGCCGTTTTCTGTGACCCTTTGCCCTGCTCCACCGATAACCGCATCGGGCGGCGTAGTTGCTGCTCCTCCGTCAGCTGGCTATGGGGGCAGCCTGAGCGGCAAGCCTTCCAGAGCTTGATATCCATCGGGCTGCTGCCCACATCACTGGGGCCACGGCGCTGATGGGCAAGGCACTGATGAACAGGGATCGCACCAAGAATGGGGCAAATCACCTTTTGACCCATCAGGTTGCCCTCAACCAGCATCTGCACCCGCTCCAAGTCACCGGGGTATTTCTCGTTACACACCTGGCTGATAAGGGTGCGCGACAAGCCGAGCTTTTCAGCCACCACAGCCAGTGAAGTGGCGGCGACCTCTGCCTTTAACACCTCAAGCCACGTTTCCATGTTCACCCTCCTCAACCAGGAACGGATAAAGCCGTTGCTGGTTCTGATCCCAACAGCCGTTATCTCTTCTGATTGGAGCAAATCGCCCTGTATCTCGAATTAGCTGGTAAATATTTGCCAACCCATATTTGTCTTGTACTGACATCTTGGGATTAACATGAACGGCCAGCCTCACATATCCAGCGCGTACCAATTCATTGGTGTAATGCCATGCGGTATTACGATTGGTATTCGCGGTAATCATCAAATCAGCCAAGGTAAAGCGGCGGCTAATCTTCATGGTGTTCCATATCTTTTGCTGAACCGTTTTCTTGCGATTTCTGCGCTTTTTATAAGTGCGCTTACGCTCATTCCCTTTTGAGTCAGCCTGTCTGACGCCACTCCCAAGGCGGGGTGATACAGACGTGTCCGCCACTTGATAGATCCGTTCACGTTTCTTAGCTATCGGGGTAATGAGTTTTAAAAATCCGTTATCAACCCAAGCACTGACAGTCCGATAAATCTGCTGCTTATTGATCCCGACACCATCGATAACTTCCTTTATTGAAAATTGGGGTTGCTCACACATCCACAACCACGCAATTTCCGTCTTGGATTTACCACTCATATCAACCACTGGTATCCCTCCCGTGCTTTGTTGTTATTGGGGTATATCTGGCAGCTAACGGCTGCGGCGCACGTCATGCAGCAGTTCGCTGGCGTCTACATCCTCCAGGCGGATGATGCGAGCGTCAGAGGCCATGGCCATCTTCTCGATCTTGTCGAGGGCTGAGACGATGGTACGAACCACCCCGTTGGAACGTTTGCGAATGAGATCCAGCAAGGCATCGTCAATTTCCACGTCCACCTCCAGCATTTCGCTGGCAATCAGGGACACGTCATCGAGATCGGCCGGTTTGAACTCAATCCATTGGGAGATACGGTTAAACAGCTGCTTGCGCTGGCTAATCCGGCGGGCAATCTCTTCCATCCCGACCAGGATCAGGGGTTGTTCGGTGGCATCGTAGATATCGCGTAGGGTCTCCATGATGCGGGCATTACCGACCACGTAATCGGCCTCGTCCACGAAGATGGCCAGCTCTTCGGCCCGCACGGCTTCGACAATGCTATCGACCTGGGCTCGCAGGTTGTGGCGCTGGGGGATGCCGATCTCTTTGGCTATCTGCTCCAGCAGGCTGGTGACGGTATCGGCCTTGTAGCAACGCACATAGATCCCGTTCACTTCGTCCTGGTTGAACAGCCATTCCACGGCGGTGGTCTTGCCAAAGCCGGAGGGGCCGTGGATCAGGCCAATGCCCGGCACTATGCTGGAGCGGTTGAGCAAGTTGTCGAGCAGTTGCTCGGTCTTGATCATGTTTTTGACTTCAACGATCTTGTGTTTCATAGTGTTTATGTCCTTTATCTATGGTTTAAACAGGGCTGCACGTTATCCATTTGCCTGGTTCTGACGTGTGGCCCTAACTTCATCCAGATGGCGATTGATCCGTTTTGCCATCAGCTTGTGGCTGTAGAGATACTTGGTCAGCCACTCCTTCTCCCGCTCGGTCAGCGGTGAATCCAATTCTTTTTCGGCCAAATGGATGGCCTGTTCGTATTCGGTTTTAAGCGCCCGAGACTCCTGCCCTGCCGTCGCTTCTAGTCGCTTGGCTTTCTCCTCGCGTCTTGCTTCGATGGCAGCCAGTTCTGCCACACTGAATCCGACCGGTTCACTGGGCGCCGCAACCCCTGTCAGGGCGGCCAACGCAGGGTTGTCGAGGTTCAGATCCGAGCGTTTGAACTGGGCCACATCCTTGGCCTGCTCAACAAAGTGAGTGACCACATCCTGGTGCAACTGGTCGATGCCAAATGTCTTGGCCACATTGCGCATCTCGCGGCGGAAGCGGGCCAGCACCTTGGCATCCTCACGCTTGGCGGCACGGAATGCGTCTGGACTGATGCCATTGCCGAGCAGTTCGGTATTGATTGCCTCCACTCGCTCTCCCCAATCTCCGGTGCGGTACAAGGTGGCGCGGCCCACATCGTTCGGATCGAGAAACACGCTGACCCGCTGGCCCTTCCAGGTATGCTCCAACAGTTCAGGGGCGCTGTATTTCAGGCCACCGGCCTTGATAAAGCCTTTGGAAACGGTCGCCTCACCGATATGGTTGAGCAGCAGATCCAACGCAGACTCATCGGTAATGGCCCGGCGCTGATAACGGGCGCTCTGGTACTTCTCGTTTGGGGTCATCCCCAGTGAGCTGTGCTTTTTGTTGTGGTAACGGGCATCCAGCCAGTTATCGAGCAGGGTCTGCAGCTCTTGGGCTGTCATCGCCAACTCATAAATTTCTTTTTCCGCATCCGGTTTGCGCTTCTCTTCCAACCGCTGGGCAAAGCTCTTGCGGGCTTCAATCACCTGCCGGTCAGCCACGCAGTGGCCTATATAGGAGGGCAACAACTCGATCAGACCGTGGCTCAGGGTGCGGAAAAATCGCTCGATAAAGGGCTTTTCCCAACCCGAATAGGCATTGGAGCGGCTGACATTGATATCCAGCAGGGTGCAGATCGACATGACCCGCTGGCTCACGTAGTCAGAACCGTTATCGGTGCGCATCACGCCGTTGTCGTTGAGCGTGCCCCAGGCCAACAGGGTTTTGCGCAGCAGCAGGCAGATCCCCTCACTAGAGGAGCTCTTGGCCACCAGCAGACGAACGCGGCGAGTAAACACGTCGATCACCGCAATAATGCTGTGACGGCCATCCACCAACATGGCATCGACCGGAGTGCTGTCGAACTCCCACACATCGTTCGGCTGACCCATCCAGGGGTACATCTCCTCAATAGCTGTGCGGTATTTGTTGTTGTAGGCGTCCGGGTTGGTGGCATAGGTAAAGGCCACTTTGTTTTCAGCCAACCACTTGACCATCCAGCGGCGCAGGGATGACTGGCTGGGGATGTGCCATCCCAACTTGTTCATCTCGTTGTACTCGGTGGCAAGCTCATGCAGAGCGCCCCACTTGTTGGCAAGGTGTGGCTTGGCCGTCACCAATGCGGTGAGGAACTGGGCCAGCTCAGGGCTTTGCTCAACGGTTGATGGCCGTTCACGCTGATAATTGCCAGCCAGTGCAGCTGGGCCTTCATTAGCCAGCGAGCTTTGCCAACGGCGCAGCGTGATCAGGCTGAATGGTTTTTGCCGCTCATAGACGCTGGCTGGCAACTGCAGGCTGCGGGTACGGTATGCCTCGATAAAGATCCGGCGACCAACCTCCCCTTGCTGGCAGGCGTGATAGGGCGCCAGAAAGATATCGGCGGCCTGCAAGATAAGCAGTCTGGCGTCTACTTTTTTGCGGGGGGCTTCGCTCAGGGTCAGCAGCTTACGGCCAGCATCAGGCTTGGCTGGGCGTTCCCGCTCCAATAGCTTGGCCATCGCCTTGCCACCAGCACTGTGATCGGTCACGGCATGACCTTGCTCAGCCACAGCCTGTTCAGCCAGATAACGGCGAGTTTCTGCTGGCAAAGAGCTGATATGATATTCGCTACCTTTCTTGTCAGAACATTTGCGCGCACTGAATTGTGCTGTTTTGGCTCGGTATCTGACTCCCTGAACTGTGGCAGGCATTCCGGGCAGACTCACCAGCTCCATTGGTGTGAACCACTCTTTCATTTGTTACCTCCGTACAGGTCAACACCAAGGGTCGTGCCAAGAGCCTGCATAACTCTCGATGAAACCGTGCCATTCGCTGGTTTTCTCTGTTTGCACGGGGCATAAGTGTGAATACACTCCTGCACAGTACGGGGCCGAAAACCATGCTCAATGGCCCAGTTCCTAACGGAGTAACCTCTCTTCTTAAGCTCTCCGTAGATGTGATTGGCTGTACTTATGCTCATGGGGTCACCGTGATACAATTTGAAAAATCTTTCGCGCATTGCGCGAACAATTTGATTGTTGATCATCTCAATAGAGATGACAACAAGAGTTTTATTACTTTCTCGTGCAAAATAATCTCTTTTGAGATGATTTTGATTTTTTTCATTAAGTTTCAATTGGTTACAAGAAAAGAAAGTAAGACAACGAAAAGAAAGTGCTCTTTCTTTTCCAGGGGGAAGAATGGAAAGTGAATTCAAGGAGCGGTTAGAACAAGTTCTTGCGGGACAAAGTGCGCGCTCTTTTGCAGCAAAGGCCGGAATGGCAGATACAACTTTGCGGCAATACCTCTATGGTCGTTCAGAACCCAACATGTCCCAGCTCATCAAGATCGCCAAAACCGCAGGGGTAAGCATTGATTGGCTCGCCACTGGGCGTGGCCCAAGAGAAGAATGTGAGTACCACAAGGTAACTAACTCTGAAGGTACTGATTTATTTGAAGAAGAATACGCACTGATCGATGGTTACCACATTGCCGTCAGCGCCGGACATGGCGCGTTTAATGATGACCATTGTGTTAAACGCAGGCTGGCGTTCCGCCGTAAGTGGCTCAAATACCGCCAGTTGAACCCAGATAACCTGGTAGTGGTGTTTGCCAAGGGGGACAGCATGGAGCCAACCATCCATTCTGGCGACTCTATCCTGGTGGATATAAGCCGCAACCAGATCCAGGATGGCGGCCTGTTCGTGCTTCGTCTGGGGGATGAACTCTATGCCAAGCGGCTGCAGAAGCGGGTTGATGGCGGGGTGAACATCATCAGCGACAATAAAACCGGATACGAGACCCTGGCGGTTATGCCGAACGAACTAGAGTCGTTGAGCATCATTGGCAAGGTGGTTTGGCTCGGTCACGATTTTTTTTAACCACCCCCGCTTCATTTTGGGGTTTAAACACCAGATTAAACCCCAAAATGCGTTGCCGAGACCCCACCCCTAGTTTTCATTTTTGGCGCATTGTTTCTTCGAGTCGTGCGCAATCTTTCATTTTGGCGCCGCGCGCGCCTGGTACCCTCCGATCGCCGTCTAACCCTTGTCAGCCTTGAGTTTGTCCCACGAACTCCCACTTACTTTCGGCTGCTCCCGGTTTTTTCATTCTCTGTGGTCGGTTACAGCGGCGCACGCCATTACCAGTCTGAATGAAGACGAGTTTGATCTGTCTGAGCGCGCCTGGCTGTCATCACACCAGGAGTTGGTCATCGGCATGCCGATGATGGGTGACCCTCCATACAGCTATAAGGATGCAGATCAACGCTTTACCGGCCCAGTCCCCGACATCGCGCAGCAGATTGCCAGAACGCTCGGGTTGACCCTGCGCTACAAGGTTTACCCCTCCTACGTGGATGCGCTAACCGGGCTTGGCCACGGCGCAATCGACATACTGGTGAACGACCAGCCAAGCGAACAATGGCGATCCAATATTGTCTCCCTCCCGTTTTTGCTCTCCATGCCGCGCGGCGTGCTGCTCAACAATGGCAAAACGAAGTTGTCACGACAGGATGCCCATGGTTTGCACTGGGTCTGTGTCACGGGAGTCAATGCTTGCAGTGAATTGAAAAAACTGGGATTTCTCCGTGTGACCGAGGCAGAGAGTCGCAGCGAAGCAGCGTTTATGCTCAAAAAGCGCATGGCTGACGCCTATCTTGCTGACATGCCGTCACTGGTGATGGTGAAAGATCAGCACTCCAAGGCTGGCTTCACCATTGCAACCCCGGAGTGGGTAAGCGGCACGTCTCTCTCCATCAATATGCACAAGAGCGACCCGGCACTGGTCAGCCTGGTGAGCAAGGCATTCAACGAGATACCGGTTGAAGATCGTCGTCATATGCTGGCAGCTACCACGACTAGCCAACATGCGGACTCAGGAGCGGTAAAGTCTGTGCAGTTTACCCCTGAGGAGCAGGAGTGGCTCAACCAGCATCCTGAGCTGACTTACGGCGTCTCTCCGGACTGGACCTCCATGAGCGAATTCAATTACCGGGGCAGGCTGGTCGGTTATGTGGCGGATCTGATGGCGCTGATGCAG
This sequence comes from Aeromonas sp. Y318-3, assembly GCF_027706185.1. Taxonomy (NCBI): domain Bacteria; kingdom Pseudomonadati; phylum Pseudomonadota; class Gammaproteobacteria; order Aeromonadales; family Aeromonadaceae; genus Aeromonas; species Aeromonas sp. Y318-3. Next base: position 18,804 of record NZ_JAPDCN010000008.1, on the reverse strand, counting down.
CAAGTCTCCGGGCTAAAGTTCTCTCTGGTTCGCACCAAGAGCTGGGGGGAAACCCAAAATCTGCTGAAGTTGCGGCAGATCGATTTTATTCCGGCCATCTCCCCCAACCACGACCGCGGCCAGTTTGCGCTGTTCACCCCCGGCTATCTGTTTGTCGATCGGGTAGTCATTGCCCCCAAACGCAGTGCCGATATCACCGATCTCTCACTGCTGCGAGGGAAACGGGTCGGCATGGTGCATGGCTCGCTGGATAAAGAGCTGCTGACCCACATCGGCGCCCATCCGGTAGAGGTCAACAATGACAACCGCTTGCTGGAACTGCTGGACACGGGCGATGCCGACTACGTGATGGTCACCCTGCCATCCATCAACAAGCGGGTGAGCGAACGCTATCAGGTGGTCTATGCCGGCAAAGACTTGCGCCTGCCGGTCGCCATGGCCACGCGCAAAGATCCCATGCTGCAGCGGATCCTTACCAAGGTGCTCTATTCGATACCGCCGGAGGAGCTCAATAAAGTGGAGAGACGCTGGCTCTCCATGAGCGTGCAGACCGGCATCAACAGCGAAACAGTGCTGCTCTGGTTCGTAATAGGTGGCACGGCTGCCACTCTGCTGTTTGCCCTGTTCTGGGCGTGGAACCGCACTCTGAAACGGGAGATCGTGCAGCGACAACGGGCCGAGAAGACACTCAATGAACAGTTGGTGTTCATCCAGACCCTGCTCGACTCCCTGCCCAATATGGTGGCGCTGCGGGATCGCGATCATCGCCTGACCCTCAGCAACCGGGCATACCGCGAGCTGTTTGTCGGTGATGGGGAAGAAGGTGATCGCTGGGGCTATATGACCGAGGACGAGCGGCAACAGATGCTGCGCGAGGAGCGTGCAGTCTGGGAAACCGGCCAGATCTTCGAAGGATCGGGTTATACCCAGCGCGAGGGGGATGTTCCCCTTCACGTGGTCTACGTCAAGTTGCCCTATCGCGCAGCAGACGGCGCGATTCAGGGGGTGCTGACGGTATTGACCGATGTCAGTGCCCTCAAGGCCGCCGAAAACAAGGTGCGGGAAGTGGAGGGCAGGCTGCGGGACATCACCGACAGCATGCCGGGTCTGGTTTATCAATATCTCTGGCAAGGGGCCGGCAAGGGGAAATTCCTCTATCTGTCCCAAGGAGCCAGCGACATTCTCGGGATGACCCATCAAGAGTTGATGGCAGCCGAGTCTGGCGGCGTGATCCTCGGCTTGAACGACGAGGCGTTGGCAACCTTTATCGATAAGGTGGCCAAACATGCGCAAACCCTTGAGCCGCTCGATATGGAGGTGCTGGTGCCCTCTGTTCAGGGGGCGCGCTATATCCAGATCCGCGGCAACTTTGTGGCGCAACAGGGCCATGATCGCCTGCTCAACGGCGTGGTGCAGGACATCACCGCCATCAAGCAACAGGAGCATGAGCTGCGCGAGGCGCGTGCCGCGGCCGAGCAGGCGATGCAGGCTCGCAGCCGTTTTCTGGCCACCATGAGCCATGAGCTGAGAACCCCCATCTCGGGCATGCACGGCATGCTGGAGCTGCTGCGCATGAGCGAGCTCAATGATGACCAGCGCTATCTGCTGCGCAATGTGGAGAGCTCGGCCAACCACCTGCTCTATCTGGTCAACGATATCCTCGACTTTTCCAAAATCGAGGCGGGTCAACTGCACCTCAATCGCCAATCCTGCCGTCTGCAACCAGTGGTGTGCGACGTGATCCGCGGCCATGCCGCACTGGCCTACAGCAAGGGGCTGAAGGTCACGCTCCAGTGGGAGGAGCAACTCCCCGATCTGGCCGATATCGATCCGGTCAGAGTGGGCCAGGTGATTTCCAATCTGCTCAACAACGCGGTGAAGTTCACCGAGCAGGGCACCATTTCGATCCAGGTCAGCTATCAGGACCAGCAGCTGGTTATCGCGGTGACGGATACCGGCATCGGCATCGCCGAAGAGAAGCAAGCGCTGCTCTTTACCCCGTTCGAGCAGGTGGAGTCCGATATCAATCGCCGCTTTGGTGGCACCGGTCTGGGCCTGGCCATCTGTGAGCAGTTGGTGAGGAAGATGGGCGGCACCCTGACGGTCAAGAGCCAGCTCGGTGAAGGGGCCTGTTTCCGCTTCAGCATCCCGCTGCTCAATGTCCTGTGGGAACCACCCGCACTGGCGGGCAGCGAATGGTGGTGGCTGGGTAGCGATGCCGCCTTGCAGGCCACCATGGCACGGCTCGGCGCCCGGTTGACCCCCCTCGAGATCCACCAGCTCACCGCCGATCTCGACGGCCTGCTGTTGGCGGAAGAGGCCGCGCTGGAGTCCAGCATGGGGAGCGATTGGCACACCTTGCTGCAGTCCGGCACTCTCAAGGGGGTCATCCTCTCCCCCCGCGAAGCGTTGCGGGGGCGCATGGGCTCGGAGAACTGGTGGCGCCTCGGCCAATCCCCCCTCTATCCGGATCTGTTGCTCGAAAGCTGCCGCGAACTGATCACCGGGCGAGCCGTGACCACCCATGCCGCCAGCATCGAAAAACTGGGCGGGCGGGTGCTGGTCGCCGATGATCATCTGGTCAATCGCGCCCTGCTGACCCGTCAGCTGGCGATTCTGGGGGTGGAGTGCGAGGTAGTGGAAGATGGAGAGAAGGCGTTGCGCGCCTGGCAAACCCGGGATTTCGCCCTGCTGATCACCGACTGCCACATGCCGCACATGGATGGCTACACCCTGACCCGCCGCCTGCGGGAACAAGGGGAGCAGGCCCCCATCATCGGTGTCACCGCCGATACCTCGGAGGAGGCGGCAGCCAATATGACGGCAGCCGGCATGAACGGCATGCTGTGCAAACCCTATTCGCTGGAGTCACTGCGCCAGATGCTGCTGCGGTGGTTGCCCGCGACTACGATCACAGAGAGAGTGCCCGCACGACAGGCCATCAATCTCGACATGATCGGTCGCTGGCAAGATCTGTTTGGCGATGAAGGGATTGCCAAAAGCATGGCAAGGGAGTATCTGGCCTCCAACCGGAAAGATTGCCACGCTATGATGAGCGCGCTCTCCTCCGATGATAGCCAGGAGCTGGTGGAGATCGCCCACCGCATCAAAGGGGCAGCCAGAATGGTCGGGGAGCTCTCCCTGGCCGAGCAGGCGGCGCAACTGGAATCGGCGGCCCGCCTCAAACAGTTGAGCGAGCTCGCGCTGCTGACACAGAGAGTGGAAGAACAGATGAACAATATTGAACGTGAAATGGGATTGTGGCTCGATGAGTAGAACGGCAGACAAGTTGGTCATCATGGTGGTCGAGGATCACGGGTTTCAACGCAAGACCCTGATGCACCAGATCCGGGCGCTCGGTTATCAGCAACTGCTGGAGGCCGCAGACGGCATCGAAGCCCTGGCGCTGTGCCAGAGCCACACTGTCGACATCCTGTTCTGCGATCTGCGGATGCCCGGCATGGATGGCATGGCGCTGCTGCGCCGCCTCTCGCTGGGTGGCTTTCGGGGCGGCATCATCCTCTCCAGCGCGCTGGAAGATGACGTGGTGGAGGCCGTGCTGCGCATGAGCGCGGCCTATGGTCTCCATGTACTGGGTCGCATCGAGAAACCCTCCAGCCCGCAGCGACTGCGCCAGCTGATTGACTCCTGGGCGCCAAAGTCGGCCCCCTCGGGCAAGGACGATGGCCTCGTCCTGTCGGTGGACGAGCTCAAACGCGCCCTCGACAACGACCAGTTGCTGCCCTGGTATCAACCCAAGGTCGGCTTTGCGTCCGGCCAGTGGGTGGGGATGGAGGCGCTGGCCCGCTGGCAGCATCCGGAATATGGGCTGATCTCACCCGGCATGTTTATCCCGCTGGCGGAAAACAACGGCCTTATCGACCAGCTGACCGATGTCATCATCAACAAGTCGCTGCAGGATTGCCATCTGTGGGGCCAGACCGGCCTCTCCCTCAATCTGTCGATGAACCTCTCCACTACCTCGCTGATCGAGGGGGATCTCTGCCACTTCCTGATCAACCAGTGCCAGCGTTGGGGCGTCAATCCCGAGCTGATCACCCTGGAGGTGACCGAAAGCTCGTTTGTCGAGGATATCGGCAAGGCACTGGAGGTGCTGACACGACTGCGGATGCACGGCTTTGGCCTCTCCATCGATGACTTCGGCACCGGCTACTCCTCGATGCAACAGCTGGCGCTGCTGCCCTTTACCGAGCTCAAACTTGATCGCTCGTTTGTCGATCGCTGCTATGCCGACCCCTCCCGTCTGGCCATCATCGAATCGAGCATCGAGCTGGCACGCAAGCTGGGGCTGAAATCAGTCGCCGAAGGGGTGGAAGATGTGCAGACCTGGCAACTGCTGGCCAAGCTGGGGTGCGATATCTGTCAGGGCTTCTTCACCGCCCGCCCGATGCCGCGCAGCGAACTGCAGCACTGGCACCAGATCTGGCAAGCCCGGCTGCCGACCCTGATATCCGGCTGACCTCCCGCGACCAACCCTTTGGGCCAACAGGGCACCGATCGGCAGCGTGAATGGCCACCTTGGAAAAGGTGGCCATTTTCTTTGTGTCGGGCTCGCCACTCACGCATGCCCGCCCCCTATCCACCAACCTTTTATCCAACCGAGTGCCACCCACCCCCTTTGCTCTGTATGCGCCGCATGCCTTCATCAGAGCCACCATTTATGCAAAATAAGTTGCATCACAAATGGTGCTACTGACGGATAACACCTATCGCGAGCGAGAGCAGCCTCTCTTCTCCCAGACGCATAAACTGACAATAAGACAATGAATCGCCTGCTGTAACAGGAATAGTTCTCAACGATGCGCCGTGCCGATGAGGTAGACAAGACAACCTGAAATCGTTTTCCCTTTTGAACAATAAGCTGTCTAAAATCAAATAAAGTTGTAAATAATCTTTGTTATGGTGAGCGTATAGCAAGCGACCTCCCTGTCGCTTCCCCTGCTGGCTCCGCCAGATGCAGCATTTTCTGCGCCTTGAAAGCGAGTTTATGACGCCATGATCACCATCACCCTCGATGGGGCTCAGTTGACGGTTGACCCGACCAGAACCCTGCTCCAGATAGCCAAACAGCACCAGATCGATATCCCCTCCCTGTGCGGTGACAACACCAGCGGCCCCAAGACCTCCTGCGACCTCTGCGTGGTCGAGATTGCCGGTCTCGGCATCCGCCACGCCTGCGAGACGCCCCCCGAGGCAGGGATGGTGATCACGACCCAAAGCGATACCCTGCGCGTACACCGCCAGCAGGCGCTCGGCCGCATCCTCTCGGACCACTACGCCGATTGCGAAGCCCCCTGCCAACGCGCCTGTCCGGCCGGGGTGGACATTCAATCCTATCTGCACCATATCGCCATGGGGGATCACGAAGCGGCGATGGCCGTCATCAAGCAGACCCTGCCGATGCCCCTCTCCATCGGCCGGGTCTGCCCCGCATTTTGTGAGGCACAGTGCCGCCGCGCGCTGGTGGATGAACCGCTGGCCATTCGTCAGCTCAAGCGCCATGCCGCCGATCTCGATCTGGCCGAGATTGCCCCCTATCAACCGGCAAAGAAGCCCACCAAGGGCAAGCGGGTGGCCATTATCGGCAGCGGCCCGGGCGGTCTCACCTGCGGTTACTATCTGGGTTACGAAGGGTTCGAGGTCGATCTGTTCGAGGCGATGCACGAAGCGGGTGGCTGGCTGCGCTACGGTATCCCCGAATACCGACTGCCCAAGGCGATCCTCGATCAGGAGATCGGCCTGATGTGCCAAAGTGGCATGCGGATCCACACCCAGCAGCGACTGGGCAACCAGATCACCCTCTCGGCGCTGTGCCGCGACTATGATGCGGTCTGTCTGGCGGTTGGCGCTTCCAAGGCGGTGCCGATGGATTACCCGGGCAGCACCCTGGCCGGTTGTTATCTCGGGGTCGATTACCTCAAGGATCGGATGCTGGCCAAGCGGCTCACCACCGGCAAGAGGGTTGCGGTGATCGGGGGTGGTAATACCGCGATCGACTGCGCCCGCACGGCGGTGCGCCTCGGCGCCGAAACCACCCTTATCTATCGCCGCACCCGCGCCGAGATGCCCGCTGAAGCCTACGAGATTGACGAGGCGGAGCACGAAGGGGTGCGCTTTATGATGCTGACCAATCCGGTAGAGAATCTGCCGGATAGCCGTGGTCGCGTCTGTCAGGTGCGCCTCGAAAAGATGGCCCTCGGCGAGCCGGACGCCTCCGGTCGCCGACGCCCGGAGCCCACCGGTGAGTTCTTCCTTGAAGAGTTTGATACCGTGATTGCGGCAGTGTCGCAGCAGCCGGATCTCAGCTTTATGGAAGGGGAGCCCCTCACCCTCCCCTTCACCCGCTGGCAGACGCTGGAGTCCCACCCCGAGACCATGCACAGCGGCCACGGCAACCTGTTCGCCATCGGCGATCTGCGCCGCGGGCCCGCCACCGCCATCGAAGCGGTCGCCGATGGTCGCAAGGCCGCGCTGGCCATCGATCAGTTCCTTCACGGTGACATGATTGATCCGGTGCGCCCCTTCAACGCCTGCAAAGCCCCCACACTCAAGCAGGTCGATCCCGCCCAGTTTGCTCACCTGAAAAAAGTCGCCCGTACCATCATGCCCCATCTGGCAGAGCAGGATCGCGAGGGCAGCTTTGCCGAGGTGGAGCGCGGGCTGAGAGATGCCGATGCCCGCAGCGAGGCCAGCCGCTGCCTCGAGTGCGGCTGTCAGGCCAACACCGATTGTGCACTGCGCGACTACGCCACCGAATACGAGGTCGAGCAGAGCGCTCTCAATACCAGCCAGAGCCAGAAGTTTGCAGTGGATAACAGCAGCGAATTTATCGTGTTCGATGCCAACCGCTGCATCGGCTGCGGCCAGTGCGTGCAGACCTGTGGCGAACAGGCGGTACAAGGGGTGCTGCGCTTTGCCAAAAACAGCGATGGTACCCTCTCGAACCGGCCACAGTTCGACACGGGACTCTCGATGGGCGACTCCCACTGCGTGCAGTGCGGCGCCTGCGTACAGGTCTGCCCCACCGGGGCCCTGGTGGATGCCCGCGACAAGTCGCAGGGGCGCACCGAACTGCTCACGCCGGTCAATACCATCTGCACCTACTGCGGGGTCGGCTGCGGCGTCACCCTCTATGTCGATGAGGCGCGCAACCGCATCCGCTATGTGGAGGGGAACCGCAACTCACCGGTCAATAAGGGGCTGCTCTGCGTCAAGGGGCGCTTCGGCTTTGACTTTATCCAGAGCGAGGAGCGCCTCACTACCCCGCTTGTCCGCAAGGATGGCAAGCTGGTGCCCGCCAGCTGGCAGGAGGCCATTGAGCTGGTTGCCAAGCGCTTCACCGCCCTGCGCCAGCGCTATGGCAGCGATGCACTGGCGGGCTTCTCGTCGGCCAAAACCACCAACGAAGAGAACTACCTGTTCCAGAAATTCATGCGCCGGGAGCTGGGCACCAACAACGTGGATCATTGCGCGCGGCTCTGCCACGCCTCCACCGTCACCGGGCTGGAGGCGTCGCTCGGCAGCGGCGCCATGACCAACGACATCCCGAGCATTGATCACTCTGACCTCATCTTCATCATCGGCTCCGACACTTCGGCGGCCCACCCCATCATCGGCTCCCATATCAAGCGGGCCGTCACCACGGGCAAGGCGCGGCTGGTAGTGGCCGATCCCAAGCGGATCGAAATGGCGGACCACGCCAGCCTCTATCTGGCCCACCGCCCCGGTACCGACGTGATGCTGCTCAACGGCCTGATGCAGCAGATCATCAAGAACGAGTGGCACGACAAGGCCTATATTGCCGCACGAGTGGAAGGGTTCGAGGCGCTGCAAGCCGAAGTGCTCTCCCCCGCCTATGCACCGGACAAGGTGGCCCTCGTCACCGGCGTGCCGGCCGAGCAGGTGATCGCGCTCGCCCGCCTCATCGGCACCGCCGAACGCACCGCCATCTACTACTCGATGGGGATCACCCAGCACACCACCGGCCACGACAACGTGCGGGCCATCGCCAACCTGCAACTGCTGTGCGGCAACATCGGCATCGAAGGGGGCGGCATCAACCCGCTGCGGGGCCAATCCAACGTGCAGGGGGCCTGTGACATGGGGGCGCTGCCCAACTGCCTGCCCGGCTATCAGAAGGTGGCCAACCCCGAGGTGCATGCCCGCTTCGCCACCGTCTGGCAGCAACCGGACTTGCCGCGCACGCCCGGCCTCACCCTTACCGAGACCATCGATGCCGCCTGTGCGGGCAGCATCAAGGGGCTCTATGTGATGGGGGAAAACCCGGTGCTGAGCGATCCGGATCAGCACCACGTCATCGAGGGGCTCAAGCAGCTGGAGTTTCTGGTGGTGCAGGATATCTTCCTCTCGGAAACCGCACAGCTCGCCGATGTGGTGCTCCCCTCCTGCTCCTTTGCCGAGAAGAGCGGCCACTTCACCAACACCGAGCGGCGAGTTCAGCGCATCTCCCCCGCCCTCAAGGCACCGGGCGAGGCGCGGGAGGACTGGTGGATCATCCAGCAGATCGCCAACGCCATGGGTGGCGACTGGCGCTATCAGAACGCACAGGAGATCACCGCCGAGATCTGCCAAGTCACCCCGCAATACGCCGGCATCCAGTGGGACAAGGTGGGAGCACAAGGGCTGCAGTGGCCCTGCAACGACGCGGCACCCGAAGGCACTCGCCTGCTCCACGGCAAGCAGTTCACCCGTGGCAAGGGGGAGATGGTCGCCACCCCGTTCCGCTATGCCGCCGAACTGCCCGACGAGACCTATCCCATCGTGCTCACTACCGGCCGCCTGCTGGAGCAGTTCCACACCGGCACCATGACCCGCAAGACCAAGGGGCTCGACAAGCTGGCCGGGCCGCGGGTGATGATGAACGTGGTGGATGCGCAGCGGTTGGGCATCAGCAACCGCGAGCGGGTGAAGGTCACCAGCCGCCGCGGCCATATCGAACTGCCCGCCTTCGTCACCAAACGGATGCAGCCGGGCGTGGTCTTTATCCCGTTCCACTTCGCCGAAGCCCCGGCCAACCGGCTCACCATCAATGCCACCGACCCTCACGCCAAGATCCCCGAGTTCAAGGTGGCAGCGGTGCGCATCGACAAGCTGACCAGCCAACACACCTCGACACCACAGCCAGAGATGGAGATAGCCTGACCGGAGATCAGGTAACACGCAGGATAATCCGCAATAAAAAGAGCCACCCGACGGGTGGCTCATTGCGTTCACCAATACCACAAGCCAGATCATTATCAGCCCCCGGACGCCACTGTCAGGGTCATACCGATACTCATGCGGTCACCTCTGGCGAGTAGCCGCAAACCGGGGTGACCGGCCAGGTGGTGGGCATTGGCGGCGTGACTCTGGGGCTCCAGACAGACGAAGCCACTCCCCTCATCGGGCTGATAGAGCATCAGGAAGGCACACTCGCTTGAAACCAGCAGCCGCTGCTGGCGGGCAGGATGGTCAAGCTCGGCCTGACCGCGCCAGCCGCCGTAACAGTTGTTGAGCCACCCTTGCGGGCGAGCCCACTGGCGAAAGTCGAGGTGGGGAGCAAGCCTGCTCGACCAGTTGATCGGCAGATGATCTGCTCCCTCTTGCCAGACGCCGCTCGCCAGAAAACGGATGCGGGTCTGCTCGTCGCGCCAGAAGAAGGGGTGAAAACCCGCGCCGTAGAGACAGGGGCTCTCCCCAAGATGGGTCAGGCTGATCCGCGCCACCAAGCTCGCCCCCTGCAGCCGATAGTCGATCTCCGTCAGATAGTGAAAAGGGCCGCATTGGCTGGTCAACTGCAACGTCACCGAACTGGTAGAACCCGCCACCCACTGCAATGACTGCAACCAGCCATCGCCGTGCAGGAAAAAGTCGGGATCGACGGGACTTTCTGGCAAGCGATGCTCCTCCCCCCACAACTCAAAACGGTTGCCTGCGACCCGGTTGGCCAGCGGCAACATGGGAAACAGCGCGCTCTGGCCGGGATGCCAGGGCTGCGCCAGGTCAGTGTCGCGCAACAGCGGGCGCCCCTGCTCATCCTCCAGCCCCAGCAGACAGGCCCCTTGTGTTGAAACCCGCATCCGAAGATGCGGGTTGCTCAATGTGTATACCGTCATGCCGAAGCGCTCGCCTTGGTCGGCGTCAGTTCGACCTTGCCCTGGGCCAGCTGGGCTTCCAGTGCCTCCAGCGTCACCCCTTTGGTCTCAGGCACCTTGCGATAGATAAAGATGAGACCGGCAAAACAGATAAGGCCATAGAGCAGGAAGCTGCCCGCAGCCCCCAACCCGGCATTGAGCAGCGGGAAGGTGTAGGTCAGCACGAAGCAGGCGATCCATAGCGCCAGCGTACCGGCCGACATCGCCAGCCCCCGTACCCGATTCGGGAAGATCTCCGAGAGCAGCACCCAGGTGACCGGCGCCAGGGTCAAGGCATAGATGGCGATGGCCGCCAATACCAGCAGCAACACTGGCAGCCCCAGTACGCCTGTGGCGTAGGCCGCCGCCATCATGCCGTAGATAATGGTTAGTCCCGCCGAGCCAATCAGCATCAGCTTGCGACGGCCAATCTTGTCCACCATGGGCAGTGCGATCAGGGTAAACAGCAGGTTGATAAGACCGGTGGCGACGATGGATTTGAGGGTGCTGTTGATGTCAAACCCGGCGGAGGCAAAGATCTCCTGCGCATAGTTGAAGATGACGTTGATGCCGCACCACTGCTGGAAGACCGCCAGCACAATCCCGATGATGAGGATCGGCCGCACCGAGGGTTTGCCCAGCTCCGCCAGCGAGACCTTGTGGGTCTCGCCCACCAGAGTCTGACGGATATCGGCCAGGGTCTGCTTGGCATAGGCATCCCCGCCAATCTTGCCGAGCATGCGGGAGGCTTTCTCATACTGACCATCTTTGGCCAACCAGCGCGGCGACTCCGGCACGAATAACATCAGCACCAGAAACGCCAGCGCAGGTACCAGTTCGGCACCGAACATCCAGCGCCAGCCGGACTGACCATTCCAGGTCGCCAGAATATCGGCCTGAGTCGCATTGCTTGCCACCGGATCGGCGATCATCAGATTCACCAGCTGAGCCGCCAGTACCCCGATGACGATGGTGAGCTGGTTGATGGCCACGAACTTGCCGCGCTTGTTGGCCGGGCTGATCTCGGCGATGTACATGGGCGAGAGCGCAGAGGCCAGACCGATGCCGATCCCGCCGATGATGCGATAAACCACAAACAGATCGAAGTTGCTGGCCGCAGCAGTGCCCCACGCCGAGATGGTGAAGAGAATGGCGGCCAGGATCAACGGCTTCTTGCGACCGAAGCGGTCGGCTGACCAGCCGGAGATGGCTGCGCCCAGCACGCAACCCACCAGCGCCGAGCTCATGGCCCAGCCGGACTGGGCCGGATCCGTGATGGCAAAATAGGCCTCATAGAAGGGCTTGGCCCCGCCAATCACGACCCAGTCATAACCAAACAACAGGCCACCGCAGGCGGCCACCAAACAGATCATCCAGATGTAGCTCATATTGAGCCCATTCGTATCCAATTGATTTTTCGTGCGTTCCATGACTCATCCTTTCTATCTTGTCGATTGTAGGGTGCAGTGGCGCCCCTCACCGTGGCGGGGCGCCGGTTTTTGTTATGAGAGTTATGAGTGGAGTGACAGCTCGCGGCAGATCAGGGCAAAGAGGTGCCCCTTGTCGTGAGCCGGGTTAAGGGTGAGCAGCTCTCGCAAGGTCTGTTCACAACCATCCCGCTGACCCAGCCCCAACAGACCGAGTGCTCTGACCAGCAGACAGTGCTGGCGATGTTTGTGTTGCGGGTCGTCATCCAGCACGATGAGATCCGGCAGTGAGACGGCGAAGAAGTCCGCCTCGACAGACTCGCCCATCGCCTGCTCGGCCCAGCCGACCATTCCTTCAAAGAGACGCTGCGCCTCCGCAACCCGACCAAGACGTGCCAGCGCCATACCCTGATAGAAGAGATAATCCACCGGCTGATCGTTGTAGTAGCGGCTGGCCCCGAGCGATCCTTGGCCGAGGCAGGCCAGTTGCAGGCACTGGGCCGCCAGACTCTGGTTGTCACAGGCCAGATGGCAGAGCGCCAACAGGTAATGGATATCGTTGTCGGTCTGTCCTACCAGACGCCCCTCCCCCAGATTGAGGGGGTAGTGCAACGCCTGTTGCAGCAACGGAATGGCCTGCTCGTGGCGTCCCTGAATCATCAACGCCAATGCCCGGCGTTGCTGATTGATGAGGTACTGGCCGGTCACCTTGCCCTCGCCCCCCTCCCAGGGGTGGAATTCGCGCAGCCGCAAGATCTCGGCCGCCACATCCAGCTGGCCGGTGATGTGATAGAGGCCGAGCAATTCGGCGGTCAGATCATCGCGCTTGAGGACCACCTCACGATGCGCCTCCAGCAGCGCCAACCGCTCGGCGGGTGCCATGGCGCAGCGCTTGTGCAGTTGATCCAGCTCGAACAGCAGGCGTGCATCGTCCTGCTTGAGGGAAAAGGCTCGGCTCAGGCACTGCTCGGCCGCCACCGGATCGCCGCTCTTGTTGAAGTGATAGATGCCAAGGTTGCGCCATGCCGGGGCAAACCCGGGCGCCTGCTCGCACACCTGCTGCCACAGGGCAATGGCTTGCGGGTAGCTGCGCTTGCTGTAGTGGAAGCAGCCCAGCAGATAGCTGGCAAACCAGCTGTGGGGCAGTTGCGCCAGCATGGCCACCTCGCCAAGGGTATTGGGGAAGCGCACCTTGCAGCCAAAGGCCTGCTCGGCTCGAGCCAGCAGGGCATCCTGCGCCTCACCTTCCGGCAACAATGCAGCCTGGAACAGCAGCGGCAGGGTCTCCTCCACCGGCAGTGTTGAGAGCAGTTGCTGCGCCAGCTCGGGGCGTCCCAGCGCCAACAGATCGCTTGCCAGGAAGCAGAGATTCACCCCGCGCCCGTTGCACAGAGTGCGCAGCGCCTCGAGATCGGTCGACTGCTCGCTTGCCAGCCAGCGCAGGAAGGCCAGTTGATAGTGAAGTGGATAACGAACGCGCTGCTCGTCGATATAGGCGATGGCCGCCTCCTGCTCACCAGACTCCAGCAGCGCCAATCCCTTGAGGGCGATAGCGCCGTAGTGGGTGCCGTTGACGGCAAGACTCTTCTCGACAAATTGCAGTGCCTGCGCGGGCTCCCGGCGCACCATGGCGATACGGGCCAGCCCGAAGAAGCCGCTGTCGCGGCAGTTACCGCTCCAGGTCGCCTTGTAGAAGTCATCGAAGGCGGCATCGAACTGCCCCAAACGTTCCTCGATGTGGCCGCGCAGCAAGCTCGCCTTGCCACACTGGGGGTTCTTGTTGAGGCGATGGGCACGGACCAGCGCCTGATTGACGTAGGTCAGCGCCTGCTCATAGTTGGCGCGGTTGTACTCCAGCGTTGCCAGCGCCAGGTTGCAGCGATAGTCGCCGCCATCGAGCTCCAGTGCCCGCAGGTAGTAATCAAAGGGCGAACGACTGGCGTGCAGATACTGCTCCAGATGCTGGCCGATGAAGTAGAGCTCGTCGACCGAGTCGAGATTGATGGCGGGCTCCGGCGCAGTGGCAGGATCAGGCAGGGCTTCGCCAGCGGGCTGATGCTCGAGATAGCTCAGGATCGACTGGCCCTGCTCATCCAGCAGGCGTACCTGCAAGCGTCCCTCGCTGGTGATGGCCTGCGGCTCAAGCCAGGCCTGACCCGGCTGCAAATCCAGAGGCTGCGTAAACAGTACTCCGCCCTCGTCGCTTACCTCGAAACTGGCCCCGCGAATTGGCGCCACCGCATAGACCCCGCAGACGAGGCCGTCATCGCTGCGCTCCAGCTTGATGGCGGCGCGGGTGTTGGCGTTTTGCAGGGTGCCGAGGGTGTTGTAGGGCAGGAAGTTCTGCACGAACACCTTCTCTTCCCCCGCATCCAGCCAGGTGAAGTCGGGCTGATTGTCGGTGTAGACCCCGGTCATCAGCTCGATATAGGGGCCATTGTCATCGGTCAGGTTGCGATCCCAGGCCAGACCGAAGTCACAGTTGCCCCAGCTCCACTGCTTCTTGCCCGGCGAGACGTGGTGATCCGCCACGTGCAACAGACCGCCTTGCTCGTCATGGCAGTAGGCACCGACGAAGTCGTAGTCGGACCTGTCCGCCATATAGGAGGTGGGCACCGGAATATTGCGGTAACGGGAGATATCGACCCCGGCGGAGTAGTCCACCTTGTAGTAGGTACCGCGGGCGATGGGGAAGGCACTGACGTCGCGCTTGCCGTGGTCATAGACGGCGGTCACATCGGGCGGGAAGACGCTCTGGTGGGCATCGCCCCCTTTCACCGCCGGGTTGGACCACCAGAGGAAGTGGCGCGGCGTGTCGTTGCCGTTGAACACCTTGCCAGTGATCTCGATGAGCGCCTTGTCGGGATAGAGGGTAAAGCCCGCCATCACCTGCAGACCACGCATCGGCTCCACCTCGCCGAGCCAGACGGTCTTGGCGCCGCCCTCCCGCTCCGTAATGGCGAAGTCCACCGGCATGAAAGTGGTGGGTCTGTGGTGCTGCGGCCAGTTGAACTCGATGCCGCCGGAAATCCAGGGCCCCACCAGCCCCACCAGCGCCGGTTTGATCACCTCGTTGTAATAGACGAAGTCGCGATTCATCACCTTGTCGTAGGCACGGTGGATACGCCCCCCCAGCTCCGGCAGCAGCATCACCTTGATAAAGTCGTTCTCCAGCCAGACCGCCTGATAGGACTTCATCTGCTTCTGGCCGGTGAGGGTGTCGATCACCCCATAGGGATAGACAGCCCCCGAGGAGCCCTGATAGACCCGCTTCTCGAGAAACATGGGGTTGGGATCTTCGGCGCCTACCTCGTAGGTCGGCAGTGAGATGGTCTCTACCCAGACCTTGACATCAGCTCTCATTAATCTCGCCTCACTCAACATTTGTTAGTAAAGTTTTCAGTGAGACCAGATTAGAATGGTTAAACCTGCATTAATTGCTGAAAGATCACGCAATACAGTAAGCGGAGTTTAGTGAAGCGATGAGCATAGGGTTGAACAACCAGAAGGTCCGCCACCACAACAAGCAGGTGCTACTTGCCCTGCTCTATCAGCTAAAAGAGGCGAGCAAGTCCACCCTGGCGCGCTACTGCGAACTCTCCATTCCTGCGGTCAGCAAGATCCTTGACGAGTTGGTGGCCGATGGCGCCATCAGCCACAGCGATCAGAACCTCTCCCAGCGCGGCATCAATGGCGGCAGCTACCGCATTGCCAGCGGCCAAGGGGCCATTCTTTGCCTTAATATCAGCCCCACCCATCTGGAGAGCATCCTGGTGGATAACCTGATCACCCCGCTGGGTGAGTTCAGCGACCAGAAGATTGCCCCACAAACCCCCGATGAGCTGCTGCACCTGATTGAAGCGCACTACTACCAGCACAAGCGCCGCCACAAGGGACTGGCGATCCGGCTGGCCTTGGCGGTACACGGTCAGGTCAACCCGGCGACCGGGGTATCGCAAACCATGCCGCAAGCCCCTTGGCACGCGCCAGTTGAGCTCAAGTACCTGCTGGAGGAGCGGCTGGGTTGCGAGGTGATGGTGGATAACGACTGCATCATGCTGGCGCTGGCCCAGAAGTGGCAGGACCGGGAAGGGAACGGGGATTTTTGCGTCATCAACGTCGATTACGGTATCGGCTCGGCCTTTATCATCACCGACCAGATCTACCGGGGCGCTCTGTTTGGCAGCGGCCAGATAGGCCACACCATCATCAATCCGGACGGCAGCGCCTGTGCCTGCGGCCGCTATGGCTGCCTGGAGACGGTCGCCTCGCTGTTTGCCATCAAGAAACGGGCTAGGGTCTTTCTCAAGCAACAAGCCAGTGCCGACAACCCGGCGCAGACTGGTGTAGAGCTGGATACCGCCCAACTGATCACGCTCTACCATCAGGGGGATGCCATGATCCGCGCCCTGGTGGACGAAGGGGCCCGCGCCATTGGCCTGAGCCTCTACAACTTCCTCAATATCCTCAATATCAACCGCATCTGGCTCTATGGCCGCAGCTGCCACTTTGGTGAAACCTGGCTGCAAACGATCGTCAGTCAGACCGGCGCCAACCCGTTCGACTGCAGCGATGCGGTCAACGCCACCCATATCCGTTTCGGCCAGCTCAGCCGCGCCCAGCAGGTGATGGGGATTGGCTATCTCTATGTGGAGCGAGCCTTGGCAAAAGCCATGTAAAAAGGGCAGGTTTCACAAATGAAACCTGCCCTCACGATCTGGTGCCGATAAGGGGAATCGAACTCCTGACCTTCGCATTACGAAGTCAATAAACTCACGTTTAATCCTGTCTTGATAAAGCCAACGAATAAATTCATTTTCATTAAATTCAATGACTTAATATCACATCAAATTCACTCTTGTCCAACGACATACAACCCTATACGATGCCAAATGTGGTACCCCATGTGGTACCCCAACACGAGGTTTTAGGATGATTTCTCAAGATCGACAAGTCGCGGCAGCAGAGCTTAAAGAAGGTGCAACCGCAACCCGATTTGCTATCAGCTCTAAACATGGTAACGGGTTATCACTCGAGGTTCGGGCAGGTAAGCAAAAACGCTTCGTGTATAGATTTAGGCTACTTGGCAAGCAACAAACCATGGTACTTGGACTATACCCTGCTATGGGACTTGCTCAAGCTCGTGAGCGACATTGTGTTGCGGTGGGGCAAGTCAAACAGGGCATCGATCCCCGTCAGGTTGTTGCAGAAGCTAAACAAAAGAACGAACAGATGCTCGTGCTTGATGAACTGTTTGAGCAATGGCTTAGCCACAAAGCCAGCGTAAAACGCCGTGATGGCGTTCGATCAGAGATTAGCCTTCGAACCGTCACTGATTATCGTCGAATCTACCAAACACACTTGCAAAAGGTCCTTGGTAAATATCGAGTTTGCGATATCACCATGGCCGTCCTCCACCAACACTATCAGAAGCTACAGAAGGTCTCTCTGGAAGGGCTTCGCAAAGCAATGGGGATAATGAACCAGGTGATGGAGGAGGCTATGCGACGACAGCTTATCGAGATGAGCCCCACGTTGGCACTCAAACCCAAAGTGTACAATGCGACCCCCAATCCACCTCGAGATCGCTGGCTACCAATCTCTGAATTACGAGCCTTGTGGCATGCATTAGAAGAGGGCGTTGAAGGTGGCGGAGCGTTAACAGCTGGTGGCCGTGGCATTGCTACGACTTCTGTTCTTTCTGGAAGTGTCGCCAATGCAATTAAAATCGTCATATTGAGCGCGGTTCGTCGAGGTGAAGTGATATCGATGCAATGGGCACACTTGGATGGTGATCGCTGGACGATCCCGGAAACCAAGAATGGGCGCCCGCATGTGGTGACCTTGTCGCCTTTGGCTCAGGAAATCATTTCAGAGCAGCGAATTATAACCTCCTCTACCAGTCCATATGTGTTCGAATCCACGACGAAGCTGGGTCATGCCATCACTGGTGACGCACTTATGCGTGCCCTTGACCGGCTACAGAAGCGTAAGCTGGCTGAACTTGAGCCTTTTAGCGTACACGACCTGCGGCGCAGTGTTGCAAACTGCTGTGGAATTGAACTTGGTGCAGGACCTCTAGAGATTGAGCATATGCTGAACCACCAGATCAGTGACAAACTCCTGCGAACTTATCAGGCGGGTGCTTTACGTAACCCTGAAAAACTGAGGAGTTTATTTCTTCGGTGGGGGGATATTGTGAAACATCAAATAGCCCAACATGAAGTAGAAAAATCACCTGATGTTATGGGGAACGTAATCCAAGGGACATTCGGTAAACGCTGAGTTTTCAGCTCAATCAGACCTAAGAAGGAAGCGGCCGATGGCCGCTTCCTTCTATGAGCCTGTTTAGCCTGATATGCTACGCAGCCACCTGATGGGCACATAGCTGATGCGGCGCCTTCCCTGGCCATTAGTCCTGCCTGTCAGGTGGTCTGTTGCAGGTGCTCCTGATAGACCTTCTGCCACTTGGAATGCTCAGACTTATCGCCTCTGGCCAGCCAGAAAGCACAGATATGAGCAATACTTCGCTCGAGCCATGAAAGTATAACGCCAAAAGCTGCGAATTTAGTTTTTTAGCGTGTTTGAGTAATCCATTGCTAAATTTTGTGGATTTACTTTCATCCTTGGGCTGTTGCTAAAATTTATATTTAGATCTATTCCTTACTGGCTTGCATTGCGCTCCCTTACCAAAAGAGCGTGCTTTTTTACCATTTGGAAGGATTGTGTCCACATGGGCTAAAATATCCTGCCTAAATAGAGATTCTAACTCTTCATATAAAGCATGGCTACTATTACCACCATCCATCAAATTAAACTCATACCGATCTCCAGGATAAGCAAAAACATCCCCTTCGCCGTCTTTTATGATAGTACTTTTCCAGAGCTGCCCGATCGTCTCTCTTATGTCAAGTTTATGCTCCCACCCTCGACCTAAAAACAAAAAAACATGCATGTAGTATCCTCTGACAGAGCAATAGTCCAACTTCCAAATATATCCATCTACATGCCTAAACAATCGATTTCTCGAGCAGTTTATGAAAAGCTTGCGCCGTCCTTCTACTAACTCTTCTAGCTTATCTTTGAAGCCTTCGGTTTGGGAAGCAATTTTCAATGGTTCCTTATCCAAGCCTTTTGTTTCAGGCTGTGTAGCTACATTACTAGACTCGATATGGATGTCATCATCTTCAGCATACATATTCTCTATCTCTGGTTTGAAACCC